>JAXDJK010000236.1:0-2713 GCA_034665665.1 Acidobacteriota bacterium | reverse complement strand
GCGCCGATGTCGATAATCATCGTGTGCAGCAGCGCGTCGAGGCCGTATGCGACCGCGAATGGCTCGGACACGATCAGCAGGCTGTCCACGATGCCCTTCATGGCGTTGCGGAGGTACTGCTTGTTCGTGCGCAGCGCGGCCGCGGGCACGCCCACCACCGCGTGCACGTCGCTCGGCGAGACCTTGCCGGCCGTGCCGTTCACGCCGACCAGCCGGAGCAGGTGCTTGAGCAACTCGCGCACCGCTTCCACATCCTTCTCCGACCCTTCCTTGAGCAGGCCGCGCTCGAGGGGGCGGTGGAGGTCCAGCATGGTGCGGTTGGCCACGGCTTCGTGGCCGATCAGGACATCGCGCTTGAGGACCTTCTTGGCCACCATGTCCAGCGGCCAGCCGACGAAGCTGTCGACGACGAAGCGCTCGCCGTTCGACGCGGAGATCGCGCTTCGCGACGTGCCGAGGTCGATCCCGACATTGAGAATCTCACCCATTGCGTGCAATTCCTTTCTTCTGCGGCGCGTCGTTGGCAGTCGCGTAGGCGCGAATGCCGGCGAACAGCGCGTCGGCAATCTTCTGCCGGTACTCGGGGCGGCGCAGCATGGCCGCTTCCTTTTCATTCGAGAGACAGCCGACTTCCGCCAGGATGGCCGGCATGTCGGTGGCGACCAGGACGAGGAACGGGGCGCGCTTGGTGCCCCAGTTCTCGATGCCCGGATCGACCGTGCGCAGCGTGTCGAAGAGGCGGCGCTGCACGAGCGTGGCGAGCTGCTGCGACTCATCGCGGCGCGCGTCGGCGTAGACGCCGTCCAGCAGCTTGCGCATGTCCGCCAGGGAGTAGCCGGAAACGCGGTTCTCCGCCGCGGCCAGCTCGGTCAGCGACGGATCGTTCGTGGGGCCGAGGTAGTACGTCTCGATCCCGCGCGAGGCGGTGTGCTTGATGATGGCGTTGACGTGGATCGAGACGAAGATGTCGCTCTTCGACGCGTTGGCCAGGCTGGCCCGGTCGCTGAGGGCGATAGTGCGGTCGTCGCCGCGCGTGACCACCACTTCGAAGCCGTCGTGCTCGAGCAGCGCGCGCAGGCGGCGGCCGACGTCGAGCGTGATCGCTTTCTCCAGGAGGTCATCGCGCGACGCTCCCGGATCGGTGCCGCCGTGTCCGGAGTCGAGGACCACGCGGCGCACGGACAGCGGAAAGGCGGAGGCGGTGACGCGCTCCGGCGTCCCCAGCGCGTCCGGCGCGGGTGCGGGCTGGATGAAGGGTGCGGCCAAAGACTGCAGCACGCGCGGCGTGGCCGTGGCGGTGTTGCTGCCGTGGTCGCGCATCAGGTACGACGAGCCGAGGAGCGCCAGCGGGATCAGCGCGAGCGGAGCGCGCTTGAGAAGCAGCTGGCTCCAGCGCCGTTCCGGCCGCAGCGCGCGGGGAGGCAGCCCCCGAATGGTATCGAGGTTGTCCGCGACTGCCTGCTGCAACAGCCGCCGTTTGACTCGATCGAGGTTGTCCGCTCTCATACCCTTCGCACCCGGACTGATCATTGTACTTGAGGCGGCGTGGCCGGGCGGAGTTCCTCGGAGTTCCTCGGGTTCCTCGGGTTCCTCGGAGTTCCTCGGACGTTATTGCCCCGAGGAACTCCGAGGAACTCCGAGGAACTGGCACTCGCGTTAGAGATCCACCGCCGCCGGCTCCGGCATCTCGCGCAGCAGCTCGTGTCCCTCCGACCGCGCTACGTACGTGGCGATGGTCAGGTCGCCCGTGACGTTGAGCACGGTACGGCACATGTCGAGGATGCGATCGACGCCGAGGATCACCGCGATCAGGCCCGGATTCACGCCGATCTGGGAGAGCACGACGATGATGAACGGGATCGACCCCGAGGGCACGCCCGCCGTCCCCACGCCGCCGAGGATGGCCAGGTAGACCACCATGATCTGCTGGCCGATGGAGAGATCGAGTCCGGCCAGCTGCGCCAGGAAGAGCACCGTCACCCCCTCGTAGAGGGCCGTGCCGTTCTGGTTGGCCGTGGCGCCGACGGTGAGCACGAACGAGTTGATGTCCCGCGGCACGCCGAGGTTCTCCTCCGAGACGCGCAGTGCCGTTGGCAGCGTGGCGTTCGACGACGACGTCGAGAACGCGGTGATCATCACCGTCTTGATCCGGCGGAAGAAGACCAGCGGATTGATGCGCGAGAGGAACCACACCGACAGCGAGTAGACGCCGAACATGTGGATGGTCAGGCCGAGCAGCACCGTGAGCACGAACCAGCCGAGGCTGGCCATCACTCCGAAGCCGAAGCGCGCCGTCATGGTGAACAGCAGGCAGAAGACGGCATACGGCCCGAGGCGCATGATGATCTGGATCGCCACCTCGGTGGCGGCGAAGACCGCCTCCAGCACCGAGATCAGCGGCGCCGCCGTCTCCTTCGGGACCATCGTTAAACAGACCCCGAGGAACACCGCGAAGAACATCAGCCCGAGCATGTCCGGCGTCTCGCGGCCGACGGAGTAGAAGACGTTGGTCGGGACGACGGTCTTGACGATTTTCAGCAGCGGCGGGTCGTCTTCTTTGGTGCCGCCGATGGCGGTGCTGACCCGGTCATTCGCGTCTTTGCCGTAACGCGCTTCGAGCTGGTCCCGCACCTCGGGAGAGACGCGTTTGCCGGGCTTGATGGTATTCGCCAGCACGAGGCCGATGACGACGCTGATGGCCGAGATGACCAGC
>JAXDJK010000235.1:0-7380 GCA_034665665.1 Acidobacteriota bacterium | reverse complement strand
CCGCGGCCGAAGGGTAGCAGGTTGTCCGCGGGAGAAAACAGTTGCCGGTTGGCGGTTGTCAGTTGGCGGGAGAGTCCCTGAGTCTTGCGGCTTTAACCGTCAACCGCCAACCGCCAACCGTCAACTGTTTCAGGCCAGGACGATGTCGCCGGCGCTGACGGCCACGGTCTCGTTGCCGTCGCGGATGAGGGCGCGGCCGTGCTCGTCGATGCCGGTCCAGGTGCCGTCGATGGTGCGATCGCCGAGGACGCAGTGGATGCGGTCGCCCGGCTTGTGGATGGCCAGGGACCGCCATTCGGCGAGCACGCGCTCGCGGTCGAGGGGGATGCTGAGGTGCGCATCGATGTATTCGATGAAGGCCACGGTGGCTTCCGCGAGGGTGATGGGGCGGTCGGTCAGCTCGGTGATCGCGACCGCGTTCGGCCGCGTGTCGTCCACCACCGGCTCGACGTTGATGCCGGTGCCGACCAGCATGTAGGCGCGGTCGTCCTGCAGGCGCGCTTCGATGAGGATGCCGGCGATCTTGCGCGGTGCGGTGCCGGGGCCGCCGACGGCCAGGATGTCGTTCGGCCACTTCACGCGCGCGTCGATGGAGAAGGTCTCGCGCAGGAAGCCGGCCACGATGTTGGCCATCTCCAGCGGCACGAGCGGGAGCTCCGGCGTGGAGCGGGCCAGGAGCGTGGTGGCGTAGATGCCCTTGCCGGCGGGGGAGGACCAGCGGCGGTCGTTGCGTCCGCGGCCGGCGAACTGCTCCCCGGCGATGATGATGGCCCGGGGCAGCGAGAGCTCGTTCTCGATGCATTCGCTGACGATGCGGCGCGCGATGAGGTTCGTCGACGCCACGCGGGGAATGACCGCGACGGATTCGAGAGTCTTCAAGCGCCGGACGATCGCGCGAGTGTCGAGTTCGATCATTGATTCTGCTGCAGTTTCTCCAGGCGGGCCGCCAGCTCGGCCTGCCGCGCCTGCGCCTGCTGGACCACGGCCTGCGGTGCGTTGCGGACGAATTGCTCGTTGCCGAGCTGTCCCCCTACGACGGCCAGCTCTTTCTCGGTCTTCTCGATCTCGCGCCTGGTGCGCTCGACCTGTTCCGGCGAGACCACTTTCTCCGGAAACTCGATGGCGATGTGGAAGCCTTCCACGACGTCCTGATGCGTTCCCGCGGGCGGCTCCCCTTCGATGATCACCTCGGTGAGCCGGGCCAGGTCGATCAGCAGGTAGGCGTACTCGCGGAAGAAGTTCGACTCCCGCGCGGTGTTGCCGCGGATGTACAGCTTGAAGCGGTCCTTCGGCGTAAAACCGCGCTCCGCGCGCGCGTTGCGGATGGCCGTGATGATGGCCTGCACGGCAACGAGCAGCCGCTCCGCTTGCGGATCCTCGAGCACTACCTCGGAGATCGGATACGGCGCGACCATGATCGACGGCTCCACGCCGCCGAGCTTCTGCCAGATCTCTTCGGTGACGAAGGGCATGAACGGATGGAGGAGGCGCAGCGAGCGGTCGAGCACTTCGAGCAGCACGCGCTTGGCCGCGGCGCGGTCGGCGTCCTGGCCGTGCTTGCCGAGGAGCACGGGCTTGACCATCTCCAGGTACCAGTCACAGAACTCGTGCCAGAAGAAGTGGTAGAGCGCGTTGGCCGCCTCGTCGAAACGGTAGGCGCTGAGGGAGCGGTTCACTTCCGCCGTGGTGGCGTTGAGGCGGGAGAGGATCCAGCGCTCGACGGTGCGCAGCGCATCGCGGTCGATCGGCCCGGCGTCTTTCAGCTCCGTGTCGAGGTGCATCAGCGCGAAGCGGGAGGCGTTCCAGATCTTGTTCACGAAGGCGGAGTAGCCCTGGATGCGGCTCTTGCCGAGGGGGATGTCACGTCCCGAGGCGGAGATGGCCAGCGTGAAGCGCAGCGCGTCGGCGCCTACTTCATCGACGATGTCGAGCGGGTCGATCACGTTGCCCTTCGACTTCGACATCTTCTGGCCCTGCTCGTCGCGCACGAGGCCGTTCAGGAAGACGTGCGAGAACGGCGGGCGGCCGGTGAAGCGCAGGCCCATCATGATCATCCGCGCCACCCAGAAGAAGAGGATGTCGAAGCCGGTGATGAGCGTGTCGGTCGGGTAGAAGGCGTCGAGGTCGGCGGTCTTGTCCGGCCAGCCGAGCGTTGAGAACGGCCAGAGTGCCGAGGAGAACCAGGTGTCGAGGACGTCGGTTTCCTGCGTGACCTCGGCGCCGCACTGCGGGCAGCTGGCCGGGTCGTCGATCGAGACGGTGGTGTGGCCGTTCGGACAGTGAAAAGCCGGGATGCGATGGCCCCACCAGAGCTGGCGGGAGATCGTCCAGTCGTGGATGTTCTCCATCCAGTTGAAGTACGTCGCTTCCCACGACTGCGGGAGGATCTGTACCTGGCCGTTGCGCACGACTTCAATGGCCGGCGTGGCCAGCGGCTCGATCTTCACGAACCACTGCCGGGAGATCATCGGCTCGATGTCGGTGTCGCACTTGCCGTGTACGCCGACGGTGTGGGCGTGCTGCTCGATTTTGGCGAGGAGGCCCTGTTCTTCGAGGAGGGCCACGACGTTCTTGCGGGCGACGTAGCGGTCGAGGCCTTCGAATGCGGGGCCGGCGTTCGCGGTCATCTTGCCGTCTTCGCCGATGACCTGCACCTGCGGCAGGTCGTGACGGAGGCCGGTCTGGTAGTCGTTCTTGTCGTGGGCCGGCGTGACTTTGACGACGCCGGTGCCGAAGGCCGGATCGACCAGGATGGCGTCGCCGATCACCGGGATGCGGCGGTTCACGATGGGCAACGTGACGAACTTGCCGATCAGGTCTTTGTAGCGCTCATCGTCCGGATGGACGGCCACGGCGGTATCGCCGAGCATCGTCTCCGGACGGGTGGTGGCGACGGTGAGGCGGCGGGTGGGAGGCAGTGCCTCGGAGTTCCTCGGAGTGCCTCGGAGTTCCTCGGAGCTCTCCGGAGTTGCTTCTACCGAGGAACTCCGAGGAACCCGAGGAACTGTCTCCCCTTCCACCGGGTAGTCGATGTGCCACAGCTTCGCGTTGGGACGGTCGCGGAACTCGACTTCGATGTCGGAGATGGCGGTGCGGCACTGCGGGCACCAGTTGACCATGGCCAGGTCGCGGTAGATCAGGCCATCTTCGTAGAGCTTCACGAAGACGTGGCGGACGGCGCGGGAGAGCTGGTCGTCGAGCGTGAAGTGCTCGCGGCTCCAGTCGGCCGATGCGCCGAGGCGCACCAGCTGGTCTTTGATCTCCGTGGCGTGCTGGTGCTTCCACTCCCAGATTTTCTCGACGAAGGCCTCGCGGCCGATGTCGAAGCGGGAGATGCCCTGCGCGGCCAGCTTGCGCTCCACGACCATCTGCGTGGCGATGCCGGCGTGGTCGGTGCCGGGGACCCAGAGCGTGTTGAAGCCCGACATCCGCTTCCAGCGGACGACGATGTCGATGAGCGTGTTGACGAGCGCGTGCCCGATGTGCAGCCGGCCGGTGACGTTCGGCGGCGGGATGACGATCGAGAACTTCGGGCGCTCGCGGTCGACGATGGGGGTGAAGTAGCCGCCTTCTTCCCAGCTCTTGTAGATGCGCTGTTCGAAGTTCTTCGGTTCGTACCGTTTCTCGAGTTCTTCTTTCATAGCGGCGAAGGGGGGTCATTATATGTTGGCGGTTGGCGGTTGCCGGTCGGCGGTTTTGGGATGACGCGCGGCGGCGGGCGCGTTGAGGGCTGGTGATGATTCTTGGGATTGAAACGTCGTGCGATGAGACGTCTGTGGCGCTTCTCGAGCGCGACGGCAGCGTGCGGGTGAACCTGATCGCGTCGCAGATCGACCGTCACCAGCCGTTCGGCGGCGTGGTGCCGGAGATCGCCTCGCGGGAGCACCTGCAGCATCTGTTTCCGCTGGTGGAGCAGGCCATCATCGAGTCGGGCCGCGCGTGGGAGGACGTTGATTCCATCGCCGTCACGTCGGGACCGGGGCTCATTGGCGCGCTGCTGGTCGGCGTGGCGGGCGCGCAGGGGCTGGCGTACGGACGTGGGCTTCCGCTGGTCTCCGTCAATCACCTGGAGGGGCACATCTTCTCGCCCTACCTGCAGAAGGAAGGGCCGTCGATTCCGCTGCCGGAGCGGTTCCTGAGCATCGTCGTGTCGGGGGGGCATTCGTCGATCTACGACGTGCGCGGCGGGCAGCGGATGCAGGTCCAGATGCTGAACCGGACGCGCGACGACGCGGTGGGGGAGACGTTCGACAAAGTGGCCAAGTTCATCGGCCTGCCGTACCCGGGCGGCCCGCAGGTGGAGAAGCACGCCCGCGCCGGGACTGCGGACCGGAAGCGCTTCCCCTTCCCGGTGCCGCAGTTCCGCGATGCGTCCATCGATTTCTCCTACTCCGGCATCAAGGCGGGGGCGATCCGGCTGGCGCGGGAGTACGCCGTTTCGATCGACGGCGACCCTCGGGTGCTGGCGGATTTCTGCGCGACCTTCCAGGACGCGCTGTTCGCCCAGCTCTTCGACCGGCTGGAGACGGTCTGGGATCGCCTCGAACAGCCGCGGCCGACAGAAGTCGCACTGGCCGGTGGTGTGGCGGCCAACGGCATTCTCCGCGAGCGTCTGCTGACCTGGGGCGATGCGCGGGGTGTGATCGTGCGCGTGCCGGAGAAGCGCTACTGCACGGATAACGCTGCCATGATTGCGTTTGCGGGCTTGCAGAAGGGCGAAGCAGGCGACCCGCGGCGCGTGACGGCACGCTCCCGAATCGGGTGAAGAAAACCGGCGAAACCTTCTTTTCGGACGGTCGTCTGAATGAATGAGGGCAACGAAGGCACTCCAGCAGCAAAGGCAGCAAATCTCCTATCTCCTACTCTCCCATCTCCTACCTGGTCCCGAAGCCGCCGGTTCCCCGACCGGCGGCATTTTTTTTGCCGCCAGGTGAACGCTCCTAGAATGACGGTATGAAGATCGTCATTGCTGGCGGGACGGGGTTCATTGGCGAGCCGTTGGTGCAGCGGCTGGTGGCGCGCGGACACGAGGTCTCGGTCCTGTCGCGGAATCCGGCCAAAGTCCGCACCGGCCGCGGGATTGCCTGGGACGGCAAGACGCAGGGCGGCTGGTCGGATGCCGTGGCTTCCGCGGACGCCGTGATCAACCTGGCCGGCGAGAGCATCGCCGATGGCCGCTGGACCGGGCGCCGCAAGCGTCAGCTGGTGACCAGCCGGCTCGACGCCACCAGCGCCTTAGTCGCCGCCATGCAGCGGCACGTCACCAAACGCCGCGTCTTCATCAGCGCGTCGGCGATCGGTTTCTACGGCGACCGGAAGGACGAGCTGCTCGACGAACAATCCCCCTCCGGCTTCGGGTTCCTGGCCACGCTCACGCAGAAGTGGGAGGGTGCCGCCCACGCAGCAGAGGCGATCGCACGGGTAGTGGTGATCCGCATCGGTATCGTCCTGGCGCGCGAGGGCGGCGCTCTGGCGAAGATGCTGCTGCCCTTCCGCCTCGGCGCCGGCGGGCCGATGGGCAGCGGCAACCAGTGGATGTCGTGGGTCGATCGCGAGGACGTGCTGCGGCTGATCGAGTGGACGCTCGACCACGAGAGCGCCCGCGGCGTCTACAACGCGACCGCGCCCGAGCCGGTGCGCAATCGCGACTTCGCGAAGGCGCTCGGCCGCGCACTGCACCGCCCGGCGGTGATGCCGGCGCCCGGCGTTGCGTTGCGCCTCGCGTTCGGCGAGATGGCCGGCGAAGCGTTGCTGGCCGGCCAGCGCGTCCTCCCACAGCATGCGCTGGCGGAGGGGTTTGTCTTCGAATCTCGGACGCTGGATGAGGCGCTCGCGCGGCAGGTGGGATGAGGCAGTTCCTCGGAGTTCCTCGGGTTCCTCGGAGTTCCTCGGGTTTGCCGCGGGTGTTCCTGCAACCGAGGAACTCCGAGGAACTGCCGAGGAACCCGAGGAACTGCTACTAGTTTCGAGACGTCAGCATGTGCCACTCCGGGTTGTCGCGCACGTAGCCCGGGCGCTTGTCCTGGATGTGGTTCACTTCGGACGCTGTTTCCAGCATGAGCTGGAACTTGCCGATCATGGCGCGCTGCACCTGCGTGGGCAGCCCGCGGAGATCGTCGATGAGGCGCTGGGTGGCGCAATCATCTTCGTCCAGCTCCCACGGCGCGATCTGGCGCTCCACCGACGAGCCGAAGAAGTCGGCTTCGGTCAGGCCGTACACGGCCAGGAGGCGTTTGAGCTGGCAGAGCTTCAGTGAGCCGATGCGCTGCCCGGTTTCGAAAGAGCTGATTGTTTTCTCACCGACGCCGGACAGGTGAGCCACATCCTTTTGGCTCAGCCCGCGCAGGCGACGAATTTCGCGGAGCTTCAATACGAGATCCATGGCTTCCTCACCTTCGATTCCCATCTACGACTGGTTAGAAACGGCGCATGAGACCGACCACGACACCCTGCACCGCGACGTCACGGGCGGCGGCATAGATCGGTCCCATCATGGAGTTCGCGGGCTGCAGCCGGACGCGTTCTCCTTCGCGGTACATACGTTTGAGCGTGACTTCTCCACTGACGTTCGCAACCACCATCTCGCCGTTCTCTGCGTGCTCGCGGCGCGAGATGATCACCAGGTCGCCGTCCAGAATCCCGTCCTCGACCATCGAGTCTCCACGCACTTTCAGCACGTAGTTCTCGCCGCGGGTGGTCAGGTGCTCCGGGACGGAAATGGTCTCGTTCGAGACGTCCACATCCAGCGGCCGGCCGGCGGCGATGTAGCCGAAGAGCGGGAGCTCGCGGACCGTCGAGGACTCGCGGACCTCTTTCGGCGGCTCCGGCTTCTCCACCAGCTCCACGCCGCGCTTCTGGTTCCAGTCGCGGCGGATCAGCCCTTTCTTCTCCAGCAGGGACAGATGCTTGTACACCGTCCCGTAGGATGAGAACCCGAAATGGTCGCAGATCTCACGGTGGGTGGGCGCCACCCCCTGCTCTTTCTGGAAGTCCCTGATGAAGCTGAGGATGTCGCGCTGTCGCTCGGTCACGTACTTCATGAGAGTCAATATAGGCGGTAACAGGGCGAAAGTCAAGCGTAAGTGACGCGTAAGAGGCGTAAAGATCTTCAGGCAGTGGAAATCACAGAAAACAAAAGGCCGGCCCTTTTCGGGCCGGCCTTGGGACGTTCGATGGGCGAGACGGTTAGTCGAGCTTAACGGCTCTCTTGGTCTTGTCGCGGCGGGACTTTTCTTTGGCGGCGTAGTCGGCTTCGCAGCCGTCCTTGTCGACCATGACGCAGCCGAGGTACTCGGTGATCTCCATGATCACGGCGCGGATGGCTTTGCCGGTGGGGGTGTTCTCGTACTTGCCGAGCTCCCCGGCGAAGCCGCCGCGGTA
>JAXDJK010000234.1:0-5028 GCA_034665665.1 Acidobacteriota bacterium | reverse complement strand
GCGCCATGCGATACCCCGTCCTTGCCGCGCTCCTCCTTTTCGCCTCGACCGCTTGTGCGCAGCAGCAGTCCGCGTTTGCGGGGCAGCGGTCGCCGACGCCGACGTCGCGGGCGATCGCGGGGAAGGTGACGGAGTATGCGAAGGGGTTGGAGCATCCGTGGGGGCTGGCGTTTCTACCGGATGGGCGGTTGCTGGTGACGGAGCGGCCCGGGCGGTTGCGGATCGTCGACAAGAGCGGGAGGGTGTCGGCGCCGCTGGCCGGGGTGCCGGCGGTGTATGCGCGGGGGCAGGGCGGTCTGCTCGATGTGGCGGTGGAGCCGGAGTTCGCGCAGAGCCGGATCATCTATCTGTCATTTGCGGAGCCGGGGGATGGTGGCACGGCAGGCACCGCGGTGGCCAAAGCGCGGCTGACGGACAAGGGGCTGGAGGACGTGAAGATCATTTATCGGCAGCAGCCGAAGGTGGTCAGCTCGGGGCACTTCGGTTCACGGATCGTCTTCCGGCGCGATGGGACGCTCTTCATCACCCAGGGCGAGCGGATGCTCTTCAAGGAGCAGGCGCAGAACCTTCAGTCGGATCTCGGGAAGGTCATCCGCATCAATCGCGACGGCTCCATCCCCAAAGACAATCCATTCGTCGGACGCAAGGACGTGCGGCCGGAGATCTGGTCGTACGGGCATCGCAACGTCCAGGCGGCCACGCTCCATCCGGATACCGGCGCGCTCTGGACCGTCGAGCATGGCGCGCGCGGGGGCGATGAGCTGAACCATCCCGAGGCGGGGAAGAACTACGGCTGGCCGATCATCACGTACGGCATCGACTACTCCGGCCTGAAGATCGGCGCCGGCATCACCGCCAAAGCAGGGATGGAGCAGCCGGTCTATTACTGGGACCCGGTCATCGCCCCCTCCGGAATGGTGGTCTACACCGGCAATGCCTACCCCGGCTGGAAAGGGAGCCTCTTCATCGGTTCGCTGACGCCCGGGGCGCTGGTGCGGCTGACGCTGCAGAACGGGCGGGTCACGGGCGAGGAGCGGTACCTCGGCAACCTCGGCGAACGGATCCGCGACGTGCAGCAGGGGCCGGACGGGTTGCTCTACATGGTTACCGACAACCCGCAGGGCCGGGTCCTGCGTATCGACCCGCCGGCACGGTGATTCCGCGCGGCAGAACTGCCGATGACCTCCTCCCCGCGTCCGGGAGACTCGGTCCGTGAGTGTTCGGAGGAGAGTCAGCCGAGGGACGGCGGGGTCCCGTTCGCGAAAGAGAAGGCCATCGGTACATAGGACGGACACGGTTGGCGCATATTTGTGTGTTCAGCGCGGCGGAGTGACCTTTTTCTGCGATTTGCTGTCGCCGCGGGGCGCCACGGCCTCGTAGCTCACCTTCTCGAGCGACCATTCGGACGGGGTGACGACCGCTCCGGTGCGGCGGTTCCCGTTGATCAGCAGGAAGAGTTGTTCGAGGGCGGTGTGTGCCTGCGGCACGCGGCTGCGCACACCGTCCCAGGTCAACACGGCCGGGTCGACGAGCGGCTCATCGGTGGTGAGGAGAAAGTAGGTGTCGAGGCCGTAAGGCGACGCGGCTTCGAACGAGCCGGCATCGCCGAGGGGGATTTCGGCGGGGTAGGGCGCCTTGCTGGAGAGGGGAAAGCGGTTCTCGACGGAGCCGCTGCGCGGAAAGAGGACATCGGCCTTGCCGAAGCTGTCGATGACGAACACGTAGACGAAGCGCTGCTGGACGCGGGACGGGAGCGACGGGGCGCGGAGCACCACCTCGTACGGTTGGCCGGCGACGACGGCACCATCGATCACCGGTGCGTCCGTGCGCTGGTGACGCAGGGCCAGGCGATACGGTGAGCGCGCTTCGGGCGGTGATTCAAGAAGGTGCCAGGCGTGGACCCGGCTGAGGCGCAACACGATCTCCCTCAACCTCGCGGCAGACTCGGGGCCGTGGTCGCGGATCCAGTCGGTCGCCACCGGAAGGGGGGAGCGCCGCCAGGCGATCTTGTCAGCGAGCGGCCGCACCCATGAGTATTCGAGTCGTCCGCCGACGCGGCGGCTGGCGAGGATGTAGTCGGCGTCCTCGGCACGTTCGAGGAGCTCGATCGCATCGGCCTCACTGCCGCGGCCGACCGCGATGCGGTCGATCATGCCGCGCGGCATCCACACGCGCAGCGGTCTGCCCGCGGTTGCGGCCCAGCCGACGACCTCCGCGAGCGCGCCGCTCCGGATGATCGGCGCCGCACCGCGTTCGCGCGACGGCTCGATCCGCGCTTCGCTTACGCCGAGGCCGCGAATGGCGGTAACGGTGAGGCGCATCGGCGTGCCCGCGCCCAAAAGACGCAGTTGCGCGCCGGGTTCGAGGCCGTTGGCCCAGCCGCCCTGCAGCACGACCACGCCGTCGCGGACCTTGCGGACGGCGATCACGGTACGCCCGGCGCGGCGGTCGGTGCGTATGCCGAGGAAGGGGCGTGAGCGTGCGGCGGTGTTGCCGGCCAGCACCGGCTCCTGAAGCGGACTCTCCGCGCGAACCGTGGCCTGCGCGCGCAGGAAGGTGTCGCCGGCCGGCTCGCCCGCGGCTGCGTTCCGCAGGGCCCGCAGCCATGCCCACGAGAAGATGCCGTGGATGACGCCCTCGGCGTCGCGCATCTCATACGCGCTGTCAAAGTCCTGCGTGGCGGCGATCACCAGCGCGCCGCGATCCTCGGGACGCGGTCCGGCGGGCGTGCGGTCGGCGATGTCGCGAAGATCGGGCCGAATGCCGCGGGACCGCGCGCCGTTCGGCAATCCTCGCGCGCCGGAGCCGCTGTGGCAGTTGTCGAGGATCACGGTCAGCGCGGCACCGCGGTCGAGGATGCGGTTGAAGATCGGACGGAGCTCTTTGTCGCGGATATCGCGCACCCCGGCCCGCGAGTCGGCCGGCACGAGGGTCTCGTCCATCTTGTCCGGCTCGTCCGAGAGGGAGTTCTTCACCTGGGAGCCGTGTCCGGCGTAGTAGAAGAGGAGGAGGTCGCCTTTCGCCGCGGGCCTGGCCAGCCGCTCTTCCAGCGCAGCGACGATGGCCTGACGCGTCGCGGCCTGGTCCGTGAGCGTGAGGATGTCCTCACTCCGGAAGCCGTAGAGCAGGACCAACATCTCCGACATTTGCTTTACATCGTTGGTGGCGCCGTTGAGGTTCGGCCAGTCGCGCTCCGCAGGCGGCTTCGGCAACGCGCCGAGGCGCGAGGCGGAGTAGTCGTTGATACCGACCAGCACCGCCCGCCGATGCGCGGGCTGCGCGGCAGCGGTCCACACCGCGAAGGCGATCACCATGCACAGCGCGAGGTGCCTGGTCACGGTTCGCTGCCTGCCATGTGATTCCGGCACGGCACCATGCTCTCGGCGTCGGTGCGGGAAATCGCGCCGTAGGTCCAGATGCGTCCAGCCGCGTCGCGATAGGCGACGGCCCGGAAGGAGTGCTCGCGCGAAAATCGATGCAGGCCTCCCTCGGCGATCTCATACGGCGCCACGCCGTACTGCAATCCGTTCACGAGCACGTCCTCCATATTGACCCCGATGTCGACGAGCAGCACGCCGCAATCGTGGCCGGCAGCGCGGGCCCGGATGTGCCAGGCCGGCACGCGCGTGCTTGCGCCGGCGGTGAGTTGTCGTCCCGCGGCGAGGCGGATGTCTTCGATGGAAGGGGCAGGCACGGCCGCGGCGATGGCGGCACGGGACGGCTGTTCGCAACGGGTGCAGAGCGCGGGGAGGAACACGAGCATGGCGATGCCCAGGACTCGGGAGGAGGTGCCGGTCATACGAAGCTCCTTGCGGATGTCGTTGTGGTGGTTGAACAAGTGGACGGCGGTCCGCCGCGTGGGCGAACCGCCGTCCGGCGGGAAGAACTACGGTTTGATGGGCGGGCAGATCACGCGGTCATACGGGCCGCGTCCCACGTCGAGCCGCAGCTTGGCCAGCAGGTCGGACCAGAGCGCGGTGGAGGGATGCACGGTGGACCAGCTCACGTCCGGATACGAGGGGGCGGTGGAGGTCGGACCGGCGAACGGAACGAGACGCGCGGCCTGCGCGGGCGGCGTGGACAGGAGGTCGTAGTAGGCCTCGAAGTGCGTGCCGGCACCGGGGGCAGCGTTGGTTGTGGCGGTGGGCGGGACGAAGGGCGGGAGGTTGAGCACGGCCATTTCCATCTTGCCGTTGGAGAACGGGGTGAGCTTCATGGAGCGGCCAGTGCTGCCGTCGAACTTTTCTTCGACGAGCTCGATGTCCTCACCGTCGATCTCGATGTCGGCGGCCACCCAGCTGGCCACGGCCTGCTGGTACGTGGCCGGGGTGCCGGTGCCGTCGAGCCGCTGGAAGTGCACGGGCTGGACGCTGTTGCCGTTGCGGACGACGGAGTAGGTGAAGAGCTTGCCGCTCTTGAGGCGGAACCGCGCGGCGATGAGGCCCGGGGGCGGATCGGCCAGCACGGATGCATCGAGGGTGCAGCCGCTGCCGCAGACCTGTTTGAGGTCGGCGATCCAGCTGAAGTCCTCACGCTCTGCGGCGGTCGACGGGATCAGCGAGAGGTTGCCGCCGCTGCTGGTGCGGACGTTCTGCTGGATGGTCAGCTCGGGCAGGTCGGCGGCGTTCGTGGAGCCTTTCCGGAGCGAGAGCTCGGAGCCCGAGAGGAGCCACGCGGCGCCGTTGCCGGTTGCGTCCTGGAGGGCGTCGACGGCCGCGGAGGCGGATTTGTCGGCGTAGATGTACTGGGCGATGTCGATGTCGTTGTTGGTGCAGTCGCCGGTGCAACCGCCGGCGCGCGTGATGATCAGCGGCTTGTGGTGTGCGAGCGAGGCGCCGTCGGAGGTGTGGTACTCGTGGCCGACGTTGAGCAGCAGGACGGTCACTTCTTTTCCGTCCTCGCTGGGGACGAAGGCCATCAGGCCACTGAAGAGGATACGAAGGATGAAACTACTCATTGAAATGTCTCCTTGATTGTCATTGGGTGGTGGGGGCGAACGGCGAGGTGCTGTGGCCGATCACCTGGAAG
>JAXDJK010000233.1:0-11889 GCA_034665665.1 Acidobacteriota bacterium | reverse complement strand
CGGTGACGCAGTTACCTTCGGCTTTCAACCAGTCGAGCGTTTGGTTGAGAGGGATCCCACCTCCTTTTCAGATGCGCTCTCGGGCGCACGAGCGCGGACGTCCCGTCCGCAGGGCCCACAGGCGTCTCGCCTGAACGTGTACCCGTGTACGCGGTTGTACGCACAGGCGAGACGCCTGGGGGCCCTGCGGGCGAGGACGCCCGCGCTCCGGCAAGGCCAACTCATGGCTTCAACGTGACAACAGTTCCCGCCGAATCTCATCGAGGGCGGTCCGCCAATCCTCATCATCATGCGGATTCTGCCGCGCATCAGCCACGCGCCGGGTGATCTCCGCGGCCCATGCGACCTTCGCGTCCGCCTCGGCGTCATCAAGACTCGCGAGCAGTTGAGCGGCGAGCTCCGCGCGGAACAGAAGAACATCGAAGGCACCGTCTACACCACCCACCGCCACGCCTACGATGCAGACGGCAACGACGCGGCCATCACCTATCCGTCCAACCGGACCTTCCTCTACACGTTCGACTACGCCGGCCGGCCGGTAAGCGTCACCACCGCGGGCGTCACCAACCCACTCGTCTCCGGCGCGCGCTATCTCCCATTCGGCCCTCTCACCGAATTCACCTACGGCAGCGGCGACAAGAAGGTCATGGCGTACGACTTCCGTTACCGACCACCTCGCCACCCCCACCCTCCAGACCAGCGCCACCGGCGCCATCATCTGGCGCCTCGAGCTGGAGCCCTACGGCCGCCCCTACCGCATCCGCACCGGCTCCGAATCCGCCCAACCCCTCCGCCTCCCCGGCCAGGAACTGGCCGGCGACAGCAAAGAGAACTACAACGTCTTCCGCTGGTACCGCAGCTGGTGGGGGCGGTACACGCAGGCGGATCCAGTAGGAGCTGTTGCGACCGTCCATCTCTACAGATACACGAACAACAATCCAATCAGATGGATGGATCCAAAGGGTCTCTACTCGGTCGAGCCACCCAACGGAGCGCGGTCGGAGGAAATCAATCGCGCGATTTTCGACCTGTATCGGCGAATAAGCGCACCTCGTCCATGCTGCGACCGGGAACCGGCACAAGCATTGATGAGCTTCTTGAGCGCTCCTGATCTGGTCTTTGAATACGATCCGCGCCTGACCGTGTGTGCCACCGTAACAGAGGACACGATGAATGGCGCCGAGCGACGCATCATCGTGGGTGCGACGATCTGGACACCTGCGTGCCGGTGCTCGCTAGCTTCAGTGCTACTGCACGAAATGGGGCATGCGTCGTTTATGGACCGGGGCGAGTCTGGGCCAGATGCGGTTCAGCTTCAATGTTATGGTTGCCAACAACCCAGCGGTGGCCAGTGAGAGCGGCCGTGGCAATCGTTACCGGTCTAGGTGTGCTCGCCTTCAGCGCCACCTGCGGCGCAAAGAAACAGCAGTCCGGCGCAGCCTCTGAGAATAGCCGGCCGGCCGTACCGCGGCGATCGTTGGCGCACAACGAGGAGGAGGTCGCCCGCCTGGGAGCTGAACGCATACTCCAATCCATCGAGAAGGACGATGTACGACTAACGCCCGGTGCGGTTTGTGTTGGAGGCGCAGCGGACGTTGGCCGTTTCGAACCGGCGCCGGCGGAAGTACTGAAGTCTTTGGCCAAGCGCGATCCAAGGATCATTTCTGCGTCCGAATGTACGACTGAGCCTGAACAGTGGGGACGAGTGATACGACGTTCAGACTCGCGCCCCTCAATCCTTATCTCCGCGCATGCTTACGTTTTCGAACAGGACGCGCGGGCATTCGTTCTCGGCGGCTGGTATGTGAACACGATGCGCGCACAACGTTTCGTGATCCTTTTTCGACATATCAATGGCAAATGGCACCTCGACGACAGCTCGAAGCTCGGGGCCGTATGAGCGCCCGCGCGACCGTTCGCGAGCTGAGCACTGGAACCTGTAACTGACGAAAACTCCCGGGCACTTCTCCTGCAATTCACCTCCGCGGAACAAGGGAGGATTTGATGAAGCAGAAGTTTGCGATCCTGATGCTGGCGGCAGCGCTCGCCGCGTGTAACAGCCAGACGGAGAATGCCGGGCAACCGGCGACGGATACGACGGCCTCGACGGCGACGTCGGACACGATGATGACCTCGACCATGTCGGATACGGCGGCCACGACCACCGGGTCCACCGGGGGAACCATCAGCAACATGAGCCCGGAGGACAAGGAGTTCGTGTCGAAGGCCGGGATGGGGGGCATGGCCGAGGTGCAGATGGGCACGCTGGCTTCCCAGAAGGGCACGAGCGCGGATGTGAAGGCGTTCGGGCAGCGGATGGTTGCGGACCATTCCAAGGCCAACGCGGAGCTCCAGCAGCTCGCAACGACCAAAGGCCTGGCCCTGCCGACCGAGCTCGGTGGCGAGCACAAGGATGCCTTCGATCACCTGAACGGGTTGAGCGGAGCCGCGTTCGACAAGGCGTACATGAAACACATGGTCGAAGACCATGAAAAGGATGTCGCCGAGTTCGAGAAGGCCTCGCAGAACGCGGGCGATGCCGACCTGAAGGGCTGGGCCGGCAAGACTCTGCCGACGCTTCAGGATCACCTGAAGCAGGCCAAGGCCGTCAACGGGAAATTGAAGTAACGCTGCGACGGACGCCCCCCCGCACGAGCGGGGCGGCTACTCCGCGGCGGCTGCCGCTGCTTTCTTCCCCTTGAACTTGGCCATCAGGAAGTCGCGGTTCATGCGGGCGATGAAGTCGGTCGAAATGCCCTTCGGGCAGACCGCTTCGCACTCGCGGAACATCGTGCAGCTGCCGAAGTAGCTCTCCATCGTCTCCACCATGCTCACCGCGCGCGAGTAACGCTCGGGCTGTCCCTGCGGGAGCAGGTTGAGGTGGGCCATCTTCGCGGCGGTGAAGAGATTCGCGGCGCCGTTCGGGCACTGAGCGACACAGGCGCCGCACTGGATGCACTCGGCCGCATCCATCGACAGCTCCTGCACCTCCTTCGGGATCAGGATCGAGTTCGCCTCCGGCGCGCTGCCGGTATTGACGGAGATGTAGCCGCCGGCCTGCACGATCTTGTCGAGCGGGCTGCGGTCGACGATCAGGTCCTTGATCACCGGAAAGGCGCGGGCGCGCCACGGCTCGACGATCACGTCATCGCCGTCGGTGAAGTGGCGCATGTGGAGCTGGCAGGTGGCGGTGCCGCCCATCGGACCGTGCGCCACGCCGTTGATCATCATCCCGCACGAGCCGCAGATGCCTTCGCGGCAGTCGTGCTCGAAGTGGATCGGCTCCTCACCCTTCTCGATCAGCCCCTCGTTGACGACGTCCAGCATCTCCAGGAACGACGCATCGGGACTGATGTTCGTGGCCTTGTACGAGACGAAGCCGCCTTCGGTGGCGCGCGCTTTCTGCCGCCAGACGTGCAGTGTGAGGTCCATTATTTATAGCTCCTGACGGCCAGCTTCACTTCGTCGTACTCGAGCGGCTCCTTGTGCAGCACCGGCTCGTTGCCCTCACCCTTGTGCTCCCAGGCGGCCACGTAACGGAAATGCTCGTCGTCGCGCTCGGCCTCCCCTTCGGGGGTCTGATGCTCGACGCGGAAGTGGCCGCCGGCCGACTCCTCGCGGTGCAGGGCATCGATGCACATCAGCTCGGCCAGCTCGAAGAAGTCGGCCACGCGGCCCGCCTTCTCCAGTGCCTGATTGGGCTCTTCATTCGTACCGGTCACGCGCACATCGCGCCAGTACTGGTCGCGCAGCGCGCGGATCTTGCCGAGCGCGGTGCGCAGACCGTCCGCTTGCCGGGCCATGCCGCAGTAGTCCCACATGATGGTGCCGAGCTCGCGGTGATACGAGTCGACGCTGCGTGTGCCCTTGGCCGCGAGCAGCCTGGCCACGCGGTCTTCCACTTCCTTCATCGTGGCGGCGAACTCCGGCCGGTCGGTCGAGACCTTCTTGCCGAACTGGCCGGCCAGGTAATCACCGATGGTGACCGGGAGGACGAAATAGCCGTCCGCCAGGCCCTGCATCAGCGCGCTGGCGCCGAGGCGGTTCGCGCCGTGGTCGGAGAAATTCGCCTCGCCGATAATGTAGAGACCCGGCACGGTGGACATGAGGTCGTAGTCGACCCACAGGCCGCCCATCGAGTAGTGCGGCGCCGGGTAGATGCGCATCGGCACTTCGTACGGATCCTCGGCGGTGATGTCGTGGTACATCTCGAAGAGGTTGCCGTAGCGCTCCTCGATCAGCTTGCGTCCGAGGCGCTTGATGGCGTCGGCGAAATCGAGATACACACCGCGTCCCGAGGGGCCGATGCCGCGGCCTTCATCGCACACTTCCTTCGCCGCGCGCGAGGCGATGTCGCGCGGAGCGAGGTTGCCGAAGCTGGGGTACTTGCGCTCCAGGTAGTAATCGCGATCGCTCTCCGGGATTTCCTTCGGATTGCGCTTGTCGGCCTGCCCCTTCGGCACCCAGATCCGGCCGTCGTTGCGGAGCGACTCCGACATGAGCGTGAGCTTGGACTGGAACTCCCCCACCTGCGGGATGCAGGTCGGGTGAATCTGCGTGTAGCAGGCGTTCGCGAAGGCGGCGCCGCGCTTGTGCGCGCGCCAGATGGCCGTGGCGTTCGAAGCCTTGGCGTTCGTGGAGAGATAGAAGACGTTGACGTACCCGCCCGTGCCGAGGACCACCGCGTCGGCGGCGTGCGCCTCGATCTTCCCGGTGATCATGTTGCGGGTGATGATGCCCTTGGCATGGCCGTCCACGACCACCAGGTCGAGCATCTCGTAACGGTTGTACTGCTTGACCGTGCCGAGGGCGATCTGCCGCTCCAGCGCCTGAAACGCACCGAGGAGCAGCTGCTGGCCCGTCTGCCCGCGCGCGTAGAACGTACGCGAGACCTGCACGCCACCGAACGACCGGTTCTCCAGCGTCCCGCCGTACTCGCGCGCCAGCGGCACGCCCTGGGCCACGGCCTGGTCGATGATGTTCACCGACAGCTCGGCCAGGCGATGGACGTTGGCCTCGCGGGAGCGGTAGTCGCCGCCTTTGATGGTGTCGTAGAAGAGACGGAAGATGCTGTCGCCGTCGTTCTGGTAATTCTTCGCCGCGTTGATGCCGCCCTGCGCGGCGATGGAGTGCGCGCGCCGCGGCGAGTCGTGGTAGACGAAGCACTTCACGTTGTACCCGAGCTCGCCCAGTGAGGCCGCGGCCGACGCACCCGCCAGCCCCGCGCCGACGACGATGATGTCGTACTTGCGCTTGTTGGCCGGGTTGACCAGCTTGTAATGCGACTTGGCGTACGCCCACTTGTTCGCGAGCGGGCCGGGAGGAATCTTCGAATTGAGTTCCATCGGTGCGGTTACCTCACGAGTCCGGTGAGCACGGCCAGCGGGAAGGAAACATTGCCGGCCGTGATGATCACGGCGAACGCGGTGGCGAAGACGCGCCGCCACCCGTTGAATTTGCGGTGATTGAGCCCGAGCGAGTTGAACATGCTCCAGAGGCCGTGGAAGAGGTGCAGCCCTAGGGCGAGGTTGGCGATGATGTAGACCACGGCCACGAGGGGGTTGCGGAAGCCCGCCACGACGTTGTGGTACGGATCGCCCTCCACGAACTGCGCCCCCGGCGCCACGTTCATGCCGACGGTCAGGTGCAGCACGTGGTAGATGACGAAGAGCAGGATGATCACCCCGCCCCAGCGCATGGTGCGGGAGGCGTAGGTCGATTTGACGAACTGGCGATCGCGGTAGCCGATCGGCCGCGCCTCGCGGCTCATCGCCGCGGTCGCCCACGCCGAGTGGATGTGCAGCACCACACAGGCCAGTAGCACGATGCGGGAGATCCAGAGCAGGCCGGTCTCCGGCACGGCGGGCGCGCCGAGGGTGCGCAGCCAGGCGCCGTAGTCGTTCATGTGCTGGGCCCCGAGGTAAAGCTTCAGGTTGCCGAGCATGTGTACAAAGATCCAGCCGAAGAGGATCACGCCGGTGACGGCCATGACCGCCTTCTTGCCAATGGCAGAGCGGTAGAAGTTACCGAACCACGTCATTCGGAGGTCACCTCGGTGTGGGGTGCTGCGGAGTGGAGCAGTTGTGAGCAGCGGGAAGCCTCGCCCATCTAGGCCGCGATCATACACGCGGAAAACGAGCGGTCAAGCGACCCTGCTTCAGCGGCCCCGTACAATGCCCGCCCATGCAGATGCACGGCCCGATCGTGGGCGGGATCGAGCGCGTCGAGAATCCCGATCGCGAGCTCTTCACCGGGCGCTACGTGGCCGCGGCCCGGCCCGTCATCCTCACCGGCGCGTTCGATGGCTGGCCGGCACGGCGGACCTGGTCGCCGTCTGCCCTGCGAGAGCGCCTCGGCGCTATCCCTGTGACGTTCAAGGAAGCGCGCGGCCACCTGCATCCGGAGCTGGACGAAGACGGCACCACTGCGGTACGCGGCCGGTCCACGCTGGCCGAGTACCTCGACCGCGTTGTGGCCGGAGACTCGCGTGTGTACCTGACCGGCGACGAGATGCAGATCGTGCGCGCGGGACAGATCAACACCGCCCTCGCGCCGCTCTGGACTGACTTCGCGCTGCCGCCACTGTTCGCTCTGCACCAGCTTGATTCGATCGGTCTCTGGCTCAGCGCCGCGGGCGTGGTGAGCCGCCTCCACTTCGACGCCAACGGTGCGCACAACCTCAACGCGCAGGTGGTCGGCCGGAAGCACGTGGTGCTCTTCCCGCCGTCGGAAGCACCGTACCTCTATCTATATGACGCGCCGGAGTCGAAGGCCCGCAATTTCAGCCGGATCGACATCGATGCGGTAGACGGCGCCCTCTTCCCGGAGTTCCGCCAGGCGCATGGTTTCGAGGGGGTTCTCCATGAGGGGGAGATGCTGTTCCTCCCGGCCGGATGGTTCCATTCCTTCCGCCACGAAGGGGCCTGGAATGCGAATGTCAATTTCTGGTGGAGAGATTGACGGACGCCCGGGAGTCATGGTCGAATTCGCTCTCGATTCGCTCGCCCCGTCCGACTTCGCAGAGGAGGTTTGATGCCCACGGAGCGTCTTCTCGACACCCTCGCCGCCGCTGCCACGCGGACGCTGCGCGAGCCGGATGCCACGTTCGCCGATCTGGCGCGGCTCTTCGAGGCTTTTGACCACGCGGCCGCGCGCCGGCTGCTGAATGAGCTGCTGGCCGAGATTCTGGCGGCTCCCGAGCACGAGCAGCCGTATTACGAGCACATCCACCTGCGCCGCGACGGCGACGTCAATCTGCAATTGCGTGTGACCGGCCTGGCCTCGCCGCGCGGTCCGCTCTGCCTCAGTGAGTTCGACATGCTGGTGGTGAACCTCGGCACCGCCGCGGTTTCGGCGCCGCGTTACCGCCTTGAAGAAGGGCGGCTCATGCGGGACGTGGTGATGCTCGAGCCCTGGCGCGCGCAGGTCTTCACCGCCTATCGCGACATGGTGGAGCTCGACGCCGCCAGCGCGGAGGCGCCGTTCCTGGTCATCCACTCGCTCAGCCGCGGCACCACCACCTGGGTCTTCGACCGCGATTCGCTCGCGCCGGTGCATCGCACCGACAACCACCTGCAAAGCTCGCGCGTGCAGATCGCCGCGAAAGTGCTGGGCAGCCTCGGCAGCGGCGCGGAGGCGGAGCGGCTCGAGATCCTGGCCCGCTCCGACTACCTTCACTTCGTCCGTTGGGAAGCAGCCGAAAGTGTCTACGCGATCGACGCCGACCGCGGCGAACGGCTGCTCCGTGAGCACCTGCTCCACGACCCGCATCCCTCCATCCGCCGCGCCGCCGCGGCCACGCTGGCGAACCTGGACCGGGAGAGCGCGTAATGGCCATCACCCTCGAATCCTCGTTCACCGGCACGCTCTCGCTGGCCGAGTACATCGACTTCTGCGACGCGCATCCGCGGCTCACCGATCCCGACGAAGCGATGGCCACGGCCGACCAACTGCGCGGACTGGCCAACGACCGCGGCCTGCTGGCGCGCTGGCTCAACGAGGAGCTGAAGGACGTCTACTCGTTCCAGGAGAAGAACGATTTCAAGCCGCCCACGTTCGTGCTGCATCGCGGCCGCGACTACACCATTCGCGCGGTGGTCTGGCTCCCGCTCGACGAACTGAGCGATCCGTCGATGTTCTCGTATTTCGAGCCGCACGATCACAACTTCGACTTCCTCACGTGCGGCTACAGCGGACCCGGTTACCGCACGGTGATCTACGAGTACGAGCACGACCGCGTGGCCGGATATCCGTGCGAGCAGGTGGATTTCACGTTCGGCGAGGACACCACCCTGCCGCCGGGCAAGCTGATGTACTACCGCTCCAGCCGCGACGTACACATCCAGTATCCGCCGGAGGCGCTCTCGATCTCGCTGAACCTGATCCTGCCGCGCAAAGGGAAAGCGAAGCGGCAGTACGAGTTCGACCTGGAGCGGCGGACGGTGCTGGGCCAGATCAACGAGCTGCCGCAGCGGCGGGCCATCTTCGCCGCGGCCGGGATGGTCGGCGACGGCGAGAGCAGGGAGCTGCTGCTGTCGATCGCGCGCCGCCACACGTGCGAGCGCACGCGCGCCCTCTCGTGGCAGACGTTGATCCAGCAGCATGGCCAGGAGGCCGCGTCGTACCTCGACATGGCCATGCAGGACCCGAACGTTTATGTGAAGGCGATCGCCACCAGGGCGTTCGCCGGACAACGGTCTTGAGTGTGGGACCGGCCCCGAGGCCGGCCTACGGAAAAGGAGAGAAACATGGACAGCAAAAGCCCCTTCGTCAAACTCGATGAACAGGTCAGCCTCGCCAGCTCCACTCCCCGCGTGATCCGTACGAGCGAAGCCGGCCGCGTGATCGGCTTCGGTTGCAGCAGCGCCGAGGAGTCGGCCTTCAAGTCGCTGGAGAGCTTCATCCGCGACGCGCGCAACAACCCGCCCGCCGATTTCGAAGCCCAACTGCACCAGCACGTGCAGAAGTTCCAGCAGGCCGTGGTCAGCGACCACAAGCAGAACCAGAGCCAGAACAAGTAAAACGCGTACCATTCCGCTTCGACGAAGCTCCCCGTTCGCGGGGAGCTTCGTCTTCCGGAGCGACGTCACCTGCACGCCATCATTACCGGCGCGAGCCGCGGATTCGGACGGGCCATCGCCCTCGAGCTGGCCTCGCGCCAAGGCACGCTGGCACTGATCGCGCGCCGCCGCGAGCCGCTGCTGGAAGTGGCCGCGGAAGTCCAGCGTGCCGGCGGCAGCGCGCACGTCTTCCCGTGTGACCTCACCGACGTCGCCGCCATCGGGCCGCTGGTCGAGGCGATCGCCGCGCAACTCGGCCGGATCGACGCGCTGATCAACAACGCCGGCGCCTTCGATTTCACAGCCGCCCCGCGCGCCGACCTGGCGCGCTGGGACGCGGTGCTCGACCTCAACCTCCGTGCCGTGATCCACCTCACCCGGCACGTGCTGCCGCATCTCGAACGGCAGCCGTCGTCCGCCATCGTCAACATCGCCTCCATGGGCGGCAAGGACCCGGTAGCGGGCGGCGGGATCTACTGCGCCACGAAGTTCGGCCTGTTCGGCTTCGCCGGCGCGCTGTTCGAGGACGTCCGCGATCGCGGCGTGAAGGTCTGCACCATCGCCCCAGGCCAGGCGGTGAACCGCGTCGACCACGCGCCGGCAGCGCCGAGCGCGTTCGTCCCGGCGGCGGACGTGGCGCGGGCAGTGGCCTTCGTGCTCGACTTCCCATCGACAAGCTGCCCGACCGAGATCCTCCTCCGCGCGCAGCGCTCCCCCACCTGACATTCGTCACTCCGCATCGTTGACAGCGCGCACTGCCGCCGCGGCGCCCGCGGGCGCATCTTGGGCGCATGAACAACGCGCTCGCTCATCACCCTCGTGCGCCACTGCCCGCCCAGCTCACCGCCGTCACCAAGCGTTACGGTGACGTGGAGGCGTTGCGCGGCATCGATCTGACCATTCGTCCCGGCGAGTGTCTGGCCCTCCTCGGCGCGAACGGCGCCGGCAAGACCACCGCCGTGCGGATCCTGCTCGGCCTGGCGGCGCCGAGCTCCGGCACGGCCACCGTCTTCGGCGGTAATCCGCGCGACGCCATCAACCGCACCCGCCTCGGCGCGATGCTGCAGGTGGCCCGCGTGCCGGAGACGCTGCGCGTCCGCGAGCACATCGACCTCTTCTCCAGCTACTACCCCTCGCCGATGCCGATGGCGGAGCTGATCGAGATTGCCGGCCTGAAGGGGCTGGAGAACCGGATGTTCGGCAAGCTCTCCGGCGGCCAGAAACAGCGCGTGCTCTTCGCGCTGAGCCTGGGCGGCAACCCCGACTTTCTGCTGCTGGACGAGCCGACGGCCGGCCTCGACGTGGAGACGCGCCGCGGACTGTGGAAGCAGATCCGGAAGCTGGTGGACGCCGGCAAGTCGGTGCTGCTGACCACGCACTACCTGGCCGAAGCGGAAGCGCTGGCGGATCGCGTGGTCGTGCTCCAGCGCGGCGCGATCATGGCCGAGGGCACCGCGGCCGAGATCAAAGGCGACGCCGCCACGCTGGAAGACGCATTCATCGAAATGGTCAGTTGAAGGAGATCGTCATGATCCGCAGCTATGGCAAAGAAATCCGTTACGAGCTTCTGAAGGCGGTGCGCCTCCCGGCGTACACGATCCCCACGCTGCTCTTTCCCATCTTCTTCTACCTCTTCTTCGGCATCGCCTTCGGCGCGAAGCAGGTCGGCGGCGTGACCATGGCCAAGTACCTCATCGCCACGTACGGTGCCTTCGGCGTGATCGGCGCGTCGCTGTTCGGGTTCGGCGTACTGATCGCCGTGGAGCGGGGGCAGGGCTGGCTGGAGGCGAAGCGCACCACGCCGATGCCGATCGCGGCGTACTTTACGGGCAAGCTGGCCATGGCCATGCTGTTCAGTGCCACGATCGTGCTGCTGCTCTTCACGATGGGCATCGCGTTCGGCGGGGTGAGCATCACGTTCGGTCAGGCGGCATCGCTCTTCACGATCCTGGTGACCGGCTCGATCACGTTCTGCGCGTTCGGACTGGCGGTCGGCAACTGGGCCGGGCCGAACTCCGCCGCCGCGATCTGCAACCTGCTCTATCTGCCGATGTCGTTCCTCTCCGGCCTCTGGGTGCCGCTGGCGATGCTGCCGAAGCCGGTCCAGCAGATCGCCCTCTTCCTGCCGCCGTATCACTTCTCGCAGCTGGCCCTGAACGTCATCGGCGCCGGGCGCGGCGCGGCGTGGGGCCACGTGGGCGCGATGGCCATCGCCACGGTGCTCTTCCTCGCCATCGCGTACGCCGGCTACCGGCGCGACGAGGGGAAGATGTATGGGTGAGGCCCTGCGGCTCGCGTCACCGGTAAACTGACACCATGCGCCTCCTCCCCGAAGACCGCGATCTCGGCTGGACGCCACTGGCGTGGCTGATCTATCTCGTTCCGTTCGCGACCACGCCGCTGTTCAGCGCCTGGCAGAACACGCCCGGAAGGTGGCTGCTTTATTCAGCGGCCACCCTGGCGTTTCTGGCGCTCTACTTCCGCAGCTGGTGGGCGCGGAGCGAGCGGGAGATGATCCTGCTGGCCACGGCCACCACGGTCATGGCGCTGGCGTTCTGGCCGATCTCCTCCGGCGCCGGCGCGCTGTTCATCTATGCGGCCGGGATGCTCGGACAGTTCCTGCGCCCCCGCCGCGCGACCGTCGGTGTGGCGATCATCGCGGCGCTGGTTCTGACCGAAGCGGTGGTGCTGGACCGGGAGTGGTTCAACGCGGCCTGGCCGTTCGTCTTCACCATCATCATCGGCGGGATCAACATCCACTTCGCGCAGGTGGGCCGCGCCAACGCGCGTCTGCGCATGGCGCAGGACGAGATCGAGCACCTGGCCAAAG
>JAXDJK010000232.1:0-6015 GCA_034665665.1 Acidobacteriota bacterium | reverse complement strand
GAGGAACTCCGAGGAACTCCGAGGAACCCGAGGAACCGCTTTTCCGCCGGATCGGGAATTGCTACGAAACGAATACGCCTGCGGAGCCCTCTGTTTGGAACCGTACGAAGCAGGCGCATACTTACCGGCTGACCCTCAGGAGGTGCAACATCGACGAGCGTTATCGCAAAGACTGGGTGAACATCCTTTTCCTCACCCTCACACCGATCATCGGCATTGCCGGCACGGCCGCATACACCTGGTATCGCGGGCTGAGCCTCTGGATGCCGCTGCTCCTCATCGGGATGTACCTGCTCGTCGGCATGTCCATCTGCGCCGGGTACCACCGCTTCTTCTCCCACAAGAGCTACGAAGCCTCCCCCATCGTGCAGATCTTCTTCGCGATCTTCGGGGCCATGGCCGCGCAGAACTCCATCCTCTGGTGGTCGTCCGCCCACCGCGTGCACCACAAGCACGTCGATAAGGACTGGGATCCGTACAACATCAAGCGCGGCTTCTGGTGGGCCCACATCGTTTGGGTGTTCTACCGGAACACCGAGCGCGACGACACGTTCGCGAACTCGCCCGACCTGCTGGCCAACAAGGTCGTGATGTGGCAGCACCGCTGGCACAAGGTGATCATGGTCGTGGCCGGCTTCGGCATCCCCACGCTCATCGGTGCGGCCTTCGGCGATCCAATCGCCGGCCTGCTCTGGGGCGGCTTCACCCGTCTGGTGGTCATCCACCACACCACGTTCTTCGTGAACTCTCTGGCGCACAGCCTCGGCAAGCCGCTGTTCAACTCGGAGGTCTCGGCCCGCGACAACTGGCTCGTAGCCCTGCTCACGCTCGGCGAGGGCTACCACTCGTTCCACCACCGCTTCCCGGCCGACTTCCGCAACGGCATCCGCTGGTACCAGTGGGATCCGGCCAAGTGGTTCATCGGCTCACTCAAGCGCGTCGGCCTCGCGACGGACCTGCTGGAGACGCCGCTGCCGCAGATCGAGCAGGCCCGCATGCGTGCTGCTCTCCGGCTCGTCGAGCCGAAGATGGAGCAGGCGCCGGTCACGCTGGTCGAGGAGGCACGCCGCCGTTTCCACGAGGCGACGCAGCACCTGGAGAAGGCGTACGCGCTGTGGCGCCAGTCGATGGAAGAGCGCTCCAAGGGCATCCGCGAATGGAGAGCGTCGCACCGCCTCTCGCGCCGTCACGTCAAACACTCACGGCGCGAATGGCGCCATGCCGTCAGGATGCTGCAGGCCGCTTAGCGCGACGCCAGCTTCCTGAGGGCGCGCTGCGCGTCCTTCCCTTGGCGGGGACACGTGCAGCGCTGCTCCAACACTTTCCGGTACAGCACCAAAGCGGCCTCGGTATCCCCCGAGGCCGCTTTTTCTTTGGCGTCATCGAGCACTGCGTCGAACTGCGCCGCGCGTGCATCCATGGCCGTCCGCACCATCGCCTCCACCTCGGCCGCCGACAGCTCGCCGCTCTCCCTCTCCAGGTGCGCCAGCACGGCGCCGTCGCCATCGGCCAGCAGCACCATCGGGAAGCGGCCGTCCACCCGGAGCGACTGGATCATCACGTGATCGTCCGGCTGCACCACCACCATGGCCACGCACTGCGCGGCATAGCGCGCCAACTCCTCGGAGGTGAGCAGTTCCGACCGCCGCAGCTCCTGCCGCGACGCCGGAATCCAGAAGAGCATCAGCGGCGAGCGGGGCGGCGCCGTCCCCGGACGCAGGACTTTCCACGGGACGAACACGACATGGGTCTGCTCCTCCGGCGCCGGCCGGGCGCCGAGGAGCGCGATCGCGAGCACGGAGACACTGCACGCAAACCACTGACGCATCGTTGAATCCTGGGGAAGAGACCGCGATTATACGCGCGGCCAGAAAACCATTCGCCCGGCCCGCGCGCCCCGGTAGAATCCACCAGTTCCGCCTACCTGTCGTCCATGGAATCGCTGCCAAAGACTCTCGGTCACTACGAGATCCTCAATCCGATCGGGGCCGGGGGGATGGGAGAGGTATATGTCGCACGCGACCCGACCCTGGGACGGAAGGTGGCGATCAAGATGCTGCCCGGTCGTCTCGCGGCCGACCGGGAGACGCTGAGCCGCTTCACGCAGGAGGCGCGCTCGGCCTCGGCGCTCAATCATCCGAACATCGTGACGATTCACGAAGTCGGCGCCGAGGCAGGTGTGCCGTACATCGTGATGGAGCACATCGAAGGATACGACCTCCGGTCGATGGTCCACGATGGCCCCGTCCCGGTGCGGAAGGCGCTCGACATCGCCACGCAGATCGCCGACGGCCTGGCGGCCGCGCACGAGCGCGGGATCGTTCATCGTGACCTGAAGCCCGAGAACATCATGTTCACGCGCGACGGCTACGCGAAGATCCTCGACTTCGGCCTGGCCAAGATGATGGGGCCTGCGCCCGATGGCGAGAACACGGTGCAGCTCGAAATGCCGGGCACGAATCCGGGGACGATCCTCGGCACGGTCGGCTACATGTCGCCGGAGCAGGCGCGCGGGCGGCGGCTGGACTTCCGGTCGGACCAGTTCGCCCTCGGCGCGATCCTGTACGAGCTGGTGACCGGCAAGTGCGCCTTCGACGGCGAGACGGCCATGGATACGCTCGCCGCGATCCTGCACCAGGAGCCGGCGCCGCTCACGAAGGTCAATCCACGCGTGCCGGTGCAGCTCAGCGACATCGTGCAACGCCTGCTGGCGAAGCATCCTGACGAACGCTACGCCTCCACGCGCGACCTCGCCCGCGAGCTCCGCCTGCTGCGCGACCGCGTGGCCGCGGAGGAAAGCGGCTTCCGCCGCTCCGAGCCGATCCCCGCGCCGCGGCGAACACGCATCGCGATCGCCGGCGCGGTGGTGCTGGCGGCCGCGATCGGCGGCGCGGTCTGGTTCGCACGCGAGCGGGTCACACCCGCCGCCACGCAGACGGCGAACCCGGTGCAGAGCGCCAGCGTGTCGAAAAAGTACCTGGCCGTGCTCCGGTTCAAAGATCTCACCGGGGACGCGAACGGTCAGCTCGTGGTCGACGGCTTCGCGGAGACGCTGACAGCGCGGCTGGCGCACTACCCATCCATCCAGGTGATGCGCCCTTCCGCGACGCAGACCGAGAGCAACGACATGCCCAAAGTGGCGCGCGAGCTGGGGGCGAACGTGGTGCTCTCCGGGACGATGCAGCGCGAAGGGCAGCGCTTCCGGGTCAGCTACTCGCTGGTCGATCTGGCCAGCGGGAACGAGAAGCGCGACCTCGTCGACGGGCCGGTGACGGATCTTTTCGGCATTCAGGACGACGTGGCCCGCAGCGTGGCGCAGTCGATGAGCCTCGGCGAGCCGCCGGTGCGGCTGGCCGCGCTCGATCCGACCATCTCGCAGAGCCGCTATCTCGAAGCACTCGGCAATCTCCGCCGCTACGACGACCGGCAGTCGGTCGATAACGCGGTGGCGATTCTCGAGGACATCAGCCGCAGCACGTCATCCGCCTCGGTGGAAGCCGCCCTCGGACGCGCCTACCTGTACAAGTACCAGCTGGCCAGCGAGAACGTGTGGGCCACGAAGGCGGCGGATGCGTGCAAGCGTGCGCTGCAGAATGATCCGCAGAATCCGGACGTGCGCATCACGCTCGGTGACCTGAACCGGCAGACGGGCCGCTTCGACGAGGCGCTGGCGCAGTATCAGCGCGCGCTGGACCAGCATCCGACCAGCGTGGATGCGATCCTCGGCATGGCGGAGGCGTACAACGGGTCGAATGCCGACGCTGAGGCGGCCAAGTGGTACGCGCGTGCCATCGAGCTCCAGCCGAACTACTGGGCGACGTACAACAAGGCCGGCGTTTTCTACGTCACGAATGGCCGTTACCAGGATGCGATCGCGATGTTCCAGCGGGTGGTGGAACTGGTGCCGGACAACCTGCGGGGCTACAACAACCTCGGGGCGAGCTATCAGCTGGCCGGGCAGTACGAGCAGGCGCTGCGTACGTTTTCGCAGTCGCTGCAGCGGCGGCCGACGTACGAGGCGTACGGCAATGTCGGCACGTCGCTCTACTTTCTCGGGCGCTATGCCGAGGCGGCCGCAGCGTATGAGAAAGCGGTGGAGCTCGCGCCGAATGAGTACGTCATCTGGCAGAACCTCGGCGAAGCGTACAGCCGCTTGCCGGATGGCGCGGCGCGGGCGAAAGTCGCCTTCCAGCGGGCGGTCGATCTCGGCAGCGCAGCACTGCAGGTGAACCCGCGCGATCCGGCGACGCATGCCGCACTGGCACTCTGTTTCGCAAAACTGGGCGAGCCGGACCGCGCCCGCCGTTCGATCGAGACGGCCCTGCGCCTCGATCCTGCCGGCCTTTCGACGAAGTACAAGGCGGCGAAGATCGCGGCCATGCGTAATGACCCGGAGCAGGCCATGAAGCTCCTGCGGCAGGCGATCGAGGGCGGCTACAGCATCCCCGAAGCCGCGCACGAACCGGAGTTCGCCACGCTGCGCGAGCGTCCGGACTTCCGGCAGCTCATGCACCGCTGAGCTCGATCGCGACTACAATTCCGCCGGGTCCAATCGTTCAAAAAAGAGAGGTGTATCCCATGGCAGATAAAGACATCAATGTGTCGGTCTCGAGTAGCGGCGTGGTCAGCGTCGATCGTCCCTCGGTCGAGCTCAAGAAGGGTCTCGATCAGGCGAAGTGGAACGTGAGCGTGACCGGGCTGGAGAAGATGACCATCACGAACAAGGCGGATGGGGCGGTCATCGCGTCGTGCAGCGGGAACGGCAGCTCGCAGGCGTGCTCGTGCAAGTCGAAAACGTTCGACGCCGTCGGCACGGTGTCGTACATGGTCACGGTCCGCGTGAGCGGGGTCGACCACGAGCTCGATCCCGATCTGATCATCAAGCCGTAGAATTCGCGGCTGCGGGCGTCGATGACGCCCGCAGCCATTCACGGCGATTACTTGATGTTTTCGGGGTAGACGGAGATCTTGCTGGCTCCGCGCAGCTCGTTGGTGAGCCGGTTGACCGACTCCACGACGCGGGACGCGTTCTGAGCCATCAGGAACTCGCGGATGTCGGCGCGCGCGGCCTCGTAGGTTTCGCTGGTGGCTGGCTGCTTTCCTTCCGAGTAGATGAGGTGCATGCCGAACTGGGTCTCGACGATGCCGCTCATCATCCCGGGCGTCAGGTTCCAGGCCACTTCATCGAACTTCGGGTCGTAGAGGCCCTTCTCGGCCAGTCCGAGGTCTCCACCCTGCGCCGCGGTACCGGTGTCCTCGGAGTACTTGCGGGCCGCCTCGGCGAAGCGCGCACTGAAGCCGGGCTGGCCGCGGTACGGGTGAAGCTCGGTCATGATCTTCGACATGAGCTCCATGGCCTGCTCGCGGTTGCGCGGGTTGGCCATCTTCTCGCGCGGGGTGATGAGGATGTGCCGGACGTGGACTTTCTCGGGCACGGTGAACTGTGCCTTGTGCTCGTCGTAGAACTTGCGGATGGCGTCTTCGTTGATGATGTCCTCGGCCACGACGTCGCGGACGTAGAGGTCGAAGAGGGCCGATTCCCTGGCCGCGTCCATCTCTGCCTGCACTTCGGGCCGCTTGTCGAAGTTCTTCTTGACCGCTTCCTGGAGCAGGAGGCGCTTGCGCAGGTAGTTCTCGAGGAAAGCCTGCTTCCCGCCGGTCTTCTCGTACTGCTTGCGCAACTTCGCGCCGGCCCGGGCCCACAGCTGGTCCAGCTTCGCGAGCGTGATCCTCTCCCCGTTGACGGAAGCCACTACCTTCTGCGCGTCCGGCACCGCCGCCGGCGCCGCATCCTGCGCAACGAGCGGCAGGGCGACCGCAACAGCAACGACCATGAGCAGATGACGTTTCATTCGATGAGTCTCCTCCGGATTGGTAGAACCGAGTGTTGGACGCGCCCCAAAGTGCAAGGTTCCGCGATCTAGGGGTCAAAACAAGGTTGGCGCAGAAAGGGATTCCACAGAGGGGCAATTGCACACGGACCGGGGCACCTGTGGAAATGCTGTGTAAGGCCCG
>JAXDJK010000231.1:0-6341 GCA_034665665.1 Acidobacteriota bacterium | reverse complement strand
CGCGCGTCGTGGGTCACCATCACGATGGTGGTCTTCTCGTCGCGGTTGAGCTGCTTGAGGATGCCCATGATTTCGTCGCCCATCTGGCTGTCGAGGTTGCCGGTGGGCTCGTCGGCCAGCAGGATGCGCGGCTTGCCGACGATGGCCCGGGCGATGGCCACGCGCTGCTGCTGCCCGCCGGAGAGCTGCGTCGGGAAGTGGTGGATGCGCGAGGCCAGTCCCACGCGGTCCAGCGCCGCCGTGGCCAGCGTGCGCCGCGCGGCCGCGTTCATCTTGCGGTACAGCAGCGGGATCTCGACGTTGTCGATCACCTTCAGGTCCGGCACCAGATGGAAGCTCTGGAAGACGAAGCCGAGCTTCTCATTGCGCACCCGCGACAGCTTGCGGTCGGCCACGTCGACCTTCTCGCCGTCGATGGCCAGCTTGCCGGTGGTGGGCGTGTCGAGCAGCCCGATCAGGTTGAGCAGCGTGCTCTTCCCGCACCCCGACGGCCCCATCACCGAGACGAACTCCCCCGGCGCGACGTCGAGGTTGATGTTCTGCAGCGCCAGCGTCTCGATGCGCTCCGTGCGGTAAACCTTGTCGATTGCTTCGAGTCGGATCATTGGTTGCCCCCCTCTTTCCGTTCAATCCAGCCGGAGCTCATTCACGCCGGCGTAATCATTCATGTTCGAGATCACTACTTCGTCGCCCGGGTGGAGGCCGTCGACGATCTCCACGTAGTCGTCGCCGGTGAGGCCGTAGCGGACGGTGCGGCGGACGATGCGGTCGCCGCTGACGACGAACACGCCCTCCGTCAGCCCCTGCCCGAGGGCACCGCGGCGCACGCGGATCGCTCCGGCGTGGCTTCCGCGGATCACGTGCACGTCGATGCGCAGGTTGTTGCGCAGCTTCGGATTCGCGCGGTCGTCGAGCGTCACCGAAAAACGCGCCATGCCGTTGTCGATGCGTGGATCGACGTTGTCGATCGTGCCCGCGGCCAGCGTCGTATCGTCCAGGTCCAAACGCACGCGCTGGCCGGCCGCGAGACGCGCCGCGTGGATGTCCGAGATCGTGGCCACCACGCGGAAGGCCGACAGATCGGCCACGCGCGCCAGCACCTCGCCGCGCTTGACCGTGGCCCCCTCTTCATTGATCACCCAGGTCAGCACGCCGTCGCGGCCGGCGCGCAGCATGGCCAGGTCGAGCTGCCGCTCCGATTCCTCGCGCTCGCGCCGGGCGATGCTGAGGTCCATCTGCGCCGACGCGAGTTGCGCGTCGCGCGAGTGCAGCGACCGGGTCAGCGCTTCCTGCAGCTGGCGCAGCTCGATGTCGCTCTTCTTTGCCGACGCGGCGGCTGCCAGCGCTTCCTGCTGCGCGGTGAGACCCGCGGCGCGGAGCTTCTCCTTCTGCTCGGCGGTGTAGTGGAGGATCTCCACGTCCAGCTTCTTCTGCTCGATCTGCGCGCGCAACGTGGCGATGGTCTCTTCGAGCCGCAACCGCAGCTCGGCCGTCTCGCTCTCCTTCTGCGACACCCGCTCGCCGAGGCGGGCTACATCGAGGCGCGTGGCCGCGGTGTCCAGCGTCAGCAGCTCGTCGCCGACGCGCACGCGATCGCCGGCGCGCCGGCCGATGCGAACCACTCGCGCTTCCACGGGGCTCGACACAACCTGCTCGATGAGCGGCACGACCGTCCCGCTGGCCTGCAGGGTCTCGTCGACGGTCCCCCGCTCCACCGTGGCGAACTGCAGGTTCTGCCGGCGGACCGACGGGCGCATCCAGGCCACCGTCCCCGCCAGCACGAATCCCGCCGCGGCGATGCTGACCACTGCCACAGCGACGCGCCGCACGAGCTGCCGTTTCCTGACTTCCGGGGCAATTTCACGATCCATCACGCTCAGCCTTATCGCGAAGGCTGCGCCAGCAGTCCGTAACGTGTTTTCAGTGACTTAGCAGCAGCGCGGTGTTCGCTTTCGAGCGCGGTGTCCGGAATCGGACAGTTGCGCCTGTGGCTGTACAAAAGCTGTGGCTCGGGCCACAGCAGTCCAAAAGCTTCGCGTATGTCCGCCCACCTTTTCGCCTGAATGCTGCCCGACATAAGCGAAGCGTTTGGACTGCGGTGGCAGGGCTTCATCAGCCACCGCTTTTGTACAGCCATCGGCACCACGCGTGGCACTACCCCCGCCGTACGCCGAGCCGCCGCAGCTGCCGCGCGGTGGCAAACCCGCACCGCTGCGCGATCGCTTCGATCGTCAGCGTCGGATCGCTGAGGAGCGAGCGCGCCAGCTCCAGCCGCACGCGCGTCGAGAACTCGAGCAGCGAGATCCCGGTGGCGCGGCGGAAGTTGCGCGTCAGCGTACGCGGGCTGGTGCCGGCCACGCCCGACAGATCCTCGATGGTGGCGCGGCGGTCCGGGTGGTGAATCAACCAGTCCTGCACGCGGTGGATACCCGGGTCGAGGTGCGTGCGGTGGTCGAGGTAGATGCTGTGCTGTTCCTGGGCGCCATCGCGCCGCAGGTAGACCACCATCTCGCGCGCCACCTCGGCGGCCACGAGCGGCCCGTCCGCCTGCTCGATCATCGCCAGCGCCATATCGATACCGGACGCGATGCCGGCGCTCGTGGTCACCGGTCCGTCGGCCACGAAGAGGCGATCCGTGAGCACGCGCGCCCGCGGGAAGCGCTGCGCCAGCTCGTCCGTGCGCGACCAGTGCGTCGTGCATCGCCGGCCGTCGAGCAGCCCCGCTTCGCCCAGCAGGAAGGCGCCCGTGCAGACGGAGGCGAGGTGCGCACCGGCTCGGGCCTGCCGCACGAGCCAGCGCGTCACCTTCGTCTCGATCTTCTGCGTCACCGAGTACGGCATGCCCGGAACGACGATCAGCGCGCCCGAAGCGTCGTCCGGCAGCGGGTCGAGATCGGCCAGCACGACGCCCTGATGCGACACGATCTTCGGCTTCGTCGCGCACAGGCGGATGCGATAGCGCGCCCGCCCGCGGTTCGCCTCCGACAGCGCCTGCAGCGGCCCCGCCAGGTCGAGGATCTCGACCTCCGGCACGATCAGGAAGATTACGTCGCGGATACGAGCATCTCCTCTTTGACCTCACTGACGGTGGCGATGCGCGCGAATCGTCCCCGCAGCACTGCTTCCGTCCTCTCGACGATGGCCTCGGTGGAGAGCGTGCCGATGGGAAACGTGAGCGTGGCCTCGGTCACGAAGTCGACATCGTAGCCGAGGTCCGCCGCCACGCGCGTGGTGGTCTCGCAGCACTGCTCCGTCGAGATGCCGGTGATGGCCAGGCGGCGCACGCCCAGCGCATCCAGGCGCTGCTGGAGGTCGGTGCTGGTGAAGGCGTTGCGCGTGTTCTTCACGATCACCGGCTCACCGTCGCGGCGGTCGAGAAACGACATCAGCCGCACCTCGGGATCCCCGGGACGGAAGCCGGGATCGGTATCGTTGTGGAGCACGAAGATCACCGGCCGCCCGGCATCACGGAACGCGGCGATCAGCTCCGTCACGTTCGCTTCGAACGCGGGGTTGTTGCGCTCCGCCCAGCGGCGCGGGTCGAGCTTGAACGAGTCCTGGATGTCGATGACCAGTAGTGCGGTGTTGTTGTCCATGCGAGTGCGTCTCCTTCACCGAGCATCGTAGGACGACCGTACCGGCAGGAAGGGGACGACGATGGGTCAGATCGGGCCAGCCAGCACCCAGACGTCCTGCACGCCGCCGAAGGGAAAGAGCCCGCGGTGGACGTCGCCGCGCGGGTGGAGCGTGACGCTGGCAAAATCGCGGAACAGCGCGCGAGCGCGCTCCGGCGTGTGGAACGTGGAGTACGCGTTCGCCCCCTCGTCCGCGGCGGCGAAGGCGATGTGGCCATCGCGCCGCCACTGCTCGCGGGTGGCGGCGTCGAGCAGGAGCGACGCGTGCGTTTCGCCGTGCAGCGTGACGATGGCCGCGCCGCCTTTGCGCAGCAGGCGCAGGATCTCGCGCACCCATGCTTCCTGGCAGTCGAGCGGGAGGTGCGTGAGCACCGAGGCGAAGACGATCAGGTCGAAACTCGCGTCCGAGAAGTCGAGCGGCGGCCAGAGGCCGGTCACGTGCCACTCCGCAACATCGGGGAGATTGGCGCGGTTCCAGGCGATCAGGTCGGCGTTGATGTCCGTCCCCACCAGCCGGCGCGTGGGATCGTCGCAGTGCAGGCCGGCCAGCACGCGGCCGGTGCCGCAGCCGACGTCGAGCACGTCGCGCACATTCTTCAGGTCGATCCCGCTGTCGCGCAGCAACACCTCGGGCGTGGTGACGGAAGTGAGAATCGCGTCGCGATACGACTCCGTGTCGCCGCCGCCTTGGGTCGTGGCCACGAGGTCCGATGGCGGCACGGGCAGTTGGGTGACGCAGTCCCACAGGCTCGCCAGCCGCGCCTCGTCGTGCAGGTCATACACGAACTGGGTCTCGCCATTGGCCCGGATCTCGATCGTGTCGTGCGGCTCGACCCGCACCTCGGCCACGAAGCGCGAGGTCGTGGCCTGCGGCACGTGCACGAGCCACGCGAGCTCGGGGCACGGCTGGTCGACGGTGGCCTCGGCGATCACTTCACCGTTGCGCACGAACGTCACCCGCTCCGCGCCGAGTGCCACACCGCGGAAGCGGTTCACCTCACCGGCACGGACGCGGTGGTATTGCGGCTCTTCCAGGATGAACACGACAGGCGGCACGGCGCGGGAGAGTAGCAGAGACCGCGGGCGTCCTCACCCGGCCTGAACGGGTCAAGCGCCACAGCGGTGCTACATTAGAACCATGACTGCGATCGACACCGCCGCTCCCGCCGCCCGTTACCCCGACGTCCGCAACTACATCGGCGGCGCCTTCGTCGAGACCGACGCGCAGGCGCACCTCGACGTCACCAACCCGGCTGACGGCAGCGTCATCTCGCGCGTGCCGCTCTCCGGCGGGACGGAAGTGGACCTGGCCGTGGCCGCGGCGAAGAAAGCGCAGCCCGGCTGGGCGGCCACGCCGATCAAGGAGCGCGCGCAGGTCTTCTACCGCTACAAGGCCCTGCTCGAGGAGAACATCGACGAGCTGGCCGATCTCGTCACCGCGGAGAACGGGAAGGTCCGCAGCGAAGCCGCGGCCGAGGTGCTCAAGTCGGCCGAGCTCTGCGAGTTCGCCTGCTCGCTCCCGCAGATCGTGGCCGGCGAGGTGCTGGAAGTGAGCCGCGGGGTGGAATGCCGTGTGGAGCGCTATCCGGTAGGCGTGGTGGCCTCGATCACACCGTTCAACTTCCCGAACATGGTCCCGAACTGGACGATCCCGAACGCGCTGGCCCTCGGCAACGCCATGATCCTCAAGCCGTCCGAGCAGGTGCCGATCAGCGCCGGCCGCATCGCCGAGCTGCTGCGCCAGGCCGGCCTCCCCGACGGCATCCTGAACATCGTCCACGGCGGCCAGGAGACGGTAGAAGGCATCTGCGACCATCCCGGCATCGAGGCCATCAGCTTCGTCGGGTCGACGAAGGTGGCCAAGATCGTCTACCGCCGCGGCTCGAACAATCTCAAGCGCGTGCTGGCCCTCGGCGGCGCGAAGAATCACCTCATCGTCATGCCCGATGCCGACCCGGACATGACCTCGAGCAACGTGGTGGCCTCGATGTCCGGCTGCGCCGGCCAGCGCTGCATGGCCGCCTCGGTGATGATGGCCGTCGGCGCAACCGACCCGGTCATCGCGCGGATGGTCACGCTGGTGCGCGGCATGATCCCGGGCGTGCACGTCGGCCCGGTCATCTCGCAGGAAGCAAAAGCGCGCATCGAGGGCTACATCACCGAGGCCGAACAGGCCGGCGCGAAGGTGCTGGTGGACGGCCGCGGCTGCGTCGTCGGCGGGAAGGAAAACGGCTACTACGTCGGCCCCACGCTCATCGACGGCGTGACCCCGGACATGCGCATCGCCCAGGAAGAGGTTTTCGGCCCGGTGATGGTGATCATCCGCGCCAAGAACATCGACGAAGCCCTCGACGTCCAGCACCGCTCCCCCTACGGCAACGCTGCCTCCGTCTTCACCGAAAGCGGCGGCGTGGCCCGCTACGTCATGGAGAAAGCCAGCGCCGGTATGGTCGGCGTCAACGTCGGCGTCCCCGTCCCCCGCGAACCCTTCGGCTTCGGCGGCTGGAACGACTCCAAATTCGGCACCGGCGACATCACCGGAAGGGGCTCGATCGAGTTCTGGACCAAGTCGAAGAAGATGACCACGAAGTGGAACAAGGAGGCGGGGGTGAATTGGATGTCGTGAGGGGGGCGATGCAGGCTAGTAGTGATACCTCGCCTGCAGAAAATCAATCCTCGTGTCCGACACCAGATACACGACTCGAT
>JAXDJK010000230.1:0-3133 GCA_034665665.1 Acidobacteriota bacterium | reverse complement strand
GAGGAACTCCGAGGAACTCCGAGGAACTCCGAGGAACTCCGAGGAACTCCGAGGAACCGCTACGCGCTACCCGCGCAGGGCGCGCAGCTGGTCGACGATTTCCCGTTCGGTGGGAAACCGTCCCTGCTCGCGCTTCGAGAACAGCTGCTGATTGTCGGCGCTGACGACGAAAATGCCGCCGCTGCCGCGGACCAGCTCGGCGTCAACGCCCAGCTCTCGCTTGATCTCAGCCGCCAGACTGGAGGCTCGGGGGAGGTAGTTTCAAACGCCGCAGTAGTCGATTCGAACGTGCACCGGAAGTCCTCGCCTCAAACTGTGACGAGCACGGCGGTGATGTTGTCCAGCCCGCCCCGCTCGTTCGCCGCGTCGATGAGCTGCCGGCAGGCCTTCTCCAGGTCGCCATCGCTCGTCGTGACGAGACGCAGGATCTCATCTTCTGGAACCATGCCAGTCAGACCGTCCGAACAGAGCAGAATCACGTCGCCCTTGCGCGGCTCGATCTCCGACGCATCGGGCGAGACCTGCAGCGCGCCGCCAAGGGCCCGGGTGATCACATTGCGCAGCGGATGCTTCTCCGCTTCCGCCTCCGTGAGCATCCCCGCCTGCACCTGCTCGAAGACCCACGAGTGATCGTTGGTGACGCGCGAGATGTGATTCTCGCGGATCAGGTAGGCGCGCGAATCGCCCACGTGCGCCACCGAGATCGTGTTCTCGTCCGCGAGGCAGGCCACGACCGTCGTGCCCATGCCGCGCAGCCGCGCGTCCTTGCGCATGGCCTCGAGCACCCGCGTGTTGGCCATCCGTACAGCGGCCATCAGACGGTTCGTCGAGCGCTTGAACGACTCGTCGTAGGCGTGCGGCCAGGTGCCGTCGTCCTCTTTCGTGTGGATGATGAATTCGTTGATGGAATCGACGGCGATCCGCGAGGCGATCTCCCCCGCCGCATGCCCACCCATCCCGTCAGCCACGAGGAACAGGTGCGCATCATCCTCAACGAGGAACGCATCCTCATTGTGCTGTCGCTGCCGGCCGACGTGGGTGAGACCGTATGCCTTCACGTCCATCCTAACTCTTCCGGAAGATGCCGAAGCCCTTCCCCGCCTCTTTCGTCCCGCGCAGTTCGGACAGAGCCGCCTGCACTTCCACGTTCTCCGCATCCCATTGCAGCGCCTCGTCGAGGTAACGCTCCGCTTTGGCCACCAGACCGGCCCGTTTGCAGAGCAAACCCGCATCCTTCAGATACAACATGTTCATCGGCTCACGCTGCACGGCCGACTCGATGGCCTGTACGGCCTGCTTGGTGAAGCCCGGAAGGCGCGCCGCCGCCAGTGCGAGGTAATGAAACCCCTTCGCATCCTGCGGGTTGTGCTTGACGGCCATGTCGAAGTTTTCGTACGCGCCGCGCATGTCGCCCTCTTTGTAGGCCTTCACGCCGCGGGAGAGATACACCCTGGCCACCTGCGCGAAGTCGGCCGGGCCCTTGCCGCTGCCGCCGCTGGAGATCTCGGAGTCATGCTGCTTCCGGCGCGGGGCGTTGGTCAACACGTTGACCGCCTCGGTGAGCGTCTGGAAGCGGCGCTCCGCGTCGGCCTTGTCCGGGCCTTTGTAGCGGTCCGGGTGCTGCTCGCGGGCCAGGCTCCGGAAGCGGTCGCGGATCTCCTGCTCCGATGCGGAGCGCTCGACGCCGAGGACCTCGTAGTAGTTGACCTTCATCAGCTCTTCTTGGTGCGGGCGATGTAGGCGCGCCGGGCCGTATCGCGAATGGTCTGCGTTACGCCCTTATCATCCTTCAACCCCTTCAAATCACGTAAGGTTAATCGATTGACGAGAGACAGGACAACCCCTACCGGCGCCTTCGGGTTGCGGCAGAGCGAGACCATGATCGGGTATTTCGACACCCACTCGCGATTCATGCCGATCTGCCGCAGCACCTCTTCGTCCACATTACGCATCCCGGAGATCATCTCGATCTCCGTCTCGGTCATGCGCGGGTTGCGCATCACCGAGCTGCAGATCAGGCGGTTGCGGTCGCGGATGAGGAACATGCGCGTCATGCGGTCGCCCTTGAACGCCGCCTGCACCCGCTCCGAGACCGTCATGGTCTGCAGTTTGGCCCAGGCCGAAACGCGCTTCTCGTCTTTCTTTTCCGATTCGAGCAGGGCCACGGCCAGCGGCTCGACTTTGTCGCCCTCGGCCGCCGCTTTTTCAAGCAGGTCGGCGATGGGGTCGAGCGACAGGTCGTCCGGAAGCGGCTCCTCTTCCAGTTCCTCGTCCGCTTCCTGCTGCAGGCGGGCCTTCTTTTCGAAGAACTCCTCCCGCGTTTCCAGCGCGCGCCGCCGCGCGTCGGGCGCCAGTTGCGGATTCGCGAACAGCGCCTCGAGGATCTCCGGCGCACGGAGGATCCGGCTCTGGTTGATGACGATCACTTCCTGCAGCGCGGCCTCGGCGGTGGTGGCGGCCAGTTGCACGATCGCTTCGTCCGGGACGGCGCGGTTGCGGATGAGCGCCTCGGCGATGAGGTTGTCGCGCGTGGCCTGCAGCAGCCACGTCAGATGCTCCGGCGGCGCGTCCGCGTTCATCGCGAAGTCGAGCACGATCCGCGACGGCATGTCCCCGAGCGACGCCTGCGCCAGGGAGCCCGTCTCGGCATCGTCCGACAACGCCAGATACGCCAGCACCGGCAGCAGCTCTTCCTGCGGCAGCGGCAGGAAGCCGCGGGCCAGGGTCTTCACCACCTCGGGCGGGTACGCGCCGGTGGCGACCAGCTCGATTACCTGCTGTGCGCTCAGCTCCCCGGGTGTGGCCACGCTCATGTCTCGCTCCGCGGCGGCCCGCCACGCAGCGTCGTGAGGGCCTCGCGGTCGAATACGCGGTTCTTCACCACCTCGCCATCCGCGCCCAGCGGCGGGACCGGCGTTTCGTTCAACGTCAAGCGCAGGCCGGCGGCGTTGCCGATCGTGCGGAAGCGGAACTGATCCTTCGCCTCGAAGCTCCGCCGCTGGCCCGGCGCCATCTCTTCATTGATCACGATCTTGCCGTCGGACTCGAGCGTGACCCACGAATTGCCGGTGACCTCGACCGTCAGCCGGAGCGTGCTGTCGTCCACCGGCGGCTTGGCGGCCGGGGCCGTTTT
>JAXDJK010000229.1:0-2606 GCA_034665665.1 Acidobacteriota bacterium | reverse complement strand
GAGGAACTCCGAGGAACTCCGAGGAACTCCGAGGAACTGTTACGAGCGTCGCAGCAACTGCCAGGTGGCCAGAACGGCGCCGATGAGCGCGAGCGCAACCAGGGCGCCGTTACGCTTCACGACGCTCAGGATCGAAGCCTGTTCCTGCTGCTTCTTCTCGATCATCTCCATCTGGATCGCCTCGCGGCGTTTGGTGGACTCGCGGATGGCGCCTTCGAACTCACGGAGCGTGCGAGCGCCTTCCGAGCGCACCAGCGAGCCGCCGCGCGCGGTATCGACGTACATCCCGTCGGAGGCTACGGGCTTCACGATCCGCTCCCCGTGATCGTCCTTTTCCAGCGAATACGCCCCCTGGTCGAAGAAGAGCACGGTCGGACCGGCGGCGGTGTTCTTCACGAACAGCACACGCTCATCGCCCTTCTGGAAATCGGGGACGCCGATGGTGTCCTGATGCAGCCCGGCCACTTCGCCGCCCGGCGTGACGATGGTCAGCTCGCGCAGCGGCATCGAGCCCTTGAGCAGCTTCTCGATCTGGAACGTGGAGTAGGTGAGGATCCAGCGGTGCGATTCATCCCACCGCGCCTCCTGGCGCACGCACGTCCCCATGACGATGGCCGCCGCCTTGTCCACCTTCTCGTCGAAGGCGACGGCGCGGGAAATCGTCGCTTCCGCCGCCAGCGGCGCAAACACGAGCGCCGTAGCCAGCAGCAGGGGAGTGGACCATCGGTTATTTGCGGTCATCGTAAAGGCCATAGTAGCAAGGGATGAGCCAAAAAGGTTGACTACAATGCCCCTCCCATGCGCCGAACCCTGCTCGCCCTCCTCCTTCTGCTCGCCGCCGTTGCTGCCCAGGCCGCCACGGAGAGTGAAAAGCTCCACCGGCTCTTCGACGAAGAATGGCAGTGGCAGCTTCGCGACAGCCCCGAGAACGCGACCTACAACGGCGACCGCCGGTACGACGACAAGCTCAGCGATCTCTCGCCTGCGGCCTTCGAGCGCCGGCGCGCCCGTGACCGGGAAGTCCTGCAGCGCATTCAGGCCATCGACCGGAGCAAGCTCGGCGCCGGCGACCAGCTCAACTACGACCTCTTCCTGCTCCAGGCCAAGAATGGCGTGGCCGGCGATGCCTTCCCGTCCGAGCTCCTGCCGATTAACCAGATGGGCGGCGTCTACAGCGCGATGAGTGAGCTGGCCCAGGCCATCCCGCGCGACAGCGTCAAAGATCACGAGAACTTCCTGGCCCGCCTGCGCGCCTACCCGCGCCAGATCGACGAGACCATCGCCCTCCTCCGCCGCGGCCTGGCCGCTGGCGTCACCCCGCCGCGGATCATCCTGCGCGACGTGGCCGGCCTGATCGCCAACCAGCTCGTCGACGATCCGGCGCAGAGCTCCATCTACACCATCGCCTTCACCAACTTCCGCCCCGCCATCCCGGCCGCCGAGCAGCAGCGCCTGCAGACCGAAGCCGCGGCAGTGCTGAAGAACGACGTCCTCCCCGCGATTCGCCGCCTGCACAAGTTTTGGGTAGAGGAGTACTACCCGAAGACGCGCGAGACCATCGCCGCCACGGCGTTGCCGCAAGGGAAGGAGTGGTACGCCCTCCAGCTGCAGCGCAGCACCACCACCGACTACACGCCCGACCAGGTCCACGAGCTCGGGCTGGCCGAGGTCAAGCGCATCCGGGCCGAGATGGAACAGATCCGCGCGCAGACCGGCTTCACCGGCACGCTCGCGCAGTTCTTCGACTTTCTGCGCACCGATCCACGCTTCTTCTACAGCTCGCGCGAAGAGCTGCTGCAGGGATATCGCGACGTGGCCAAGCGCATCGATCCGGAGCTGACCCGCCTCTTCGGCCGCCTCCCGCGCCTGCCGTACGGCGTCATCGCCGTGCCCGAATACTCGGAGAAGACCCAGACCACGGCGTACTACAGCGGCGGCTCGCCGGAAGCGCACCGCCCCGGCTACATGTACGCGAACCTCTACGATCTGAAGGCGCGCCCGAAGTGGGAGATGGAAGCGCTGACGCTGCACGAGGCCGTGCCGGGCCATCACCTGCAGATCTCCCTCGGGCAGGAGCTGACCGACCTCCCGAACTTCCGCCGCTTCGGCTACTACTCCTCCTTCGGCGAGGGCTGGGGCCTGTACGCGGAATCACTCGGCTCGGAGCTCGGCCTCTACACCGATCCGTATTCGAAGTTCGGCCAGCTCACGTACGAGATGTGGCGCGCCGTCCGCCTGGTCGTCGATACCGGCATGCACACCAAAGGCTGGACGCGCGACCAGGCCATCCGGTACTTCGCCGACAACGCCAGCAAGACCCAGCACGATATCGAGGTCGAGATCGACCGCTATCTGGCCTGGCCCGGCCAGGCCGCGTCGTACAAGATCGGCCAGCTCAAGATCCGCGAGATGCGCACCCTGGCCGAGTCCTCCCTCGGCGACAAGTTCGACATCCGCGCATTCCACGACGCCGTCCTCGGCGCCGGCACGCTGCCGATGTCGCTATTGGAGACGCGGATGCGGGCGTGGATCATCGCGCAGAAGAAGGAGAGCGGGGCGAAGGCAACGATTACGCTTCGGCACTGACCGGACGGGGCCTCCCGGCG
>JAXDJK010000228.1:0-2703 GCA_034665665.1 Acidobacteriota bacterium | reverse complement strand
GAGGAACTCCGAGGAACTGCCTTAACCGCCAACCGCCAACTGACAACCGCCAACTGCCATGTCCATCCTGATCGTTGATGACGATGCGTCGATCACGGCGTCGCTCGCCCTGCTGCTCAAGCAGCATGGCTATCGATCCGTGACGGCGCATACGCCGATGGAAGCGCTGGCGGCGATGCGGCAGGAGCGGCCGGCGCTGGTGCTGCAGGACATGAATTTCTCGCGCGAGACGAGCGGCGAGGAGGGGCTCGACCTCCTCGGCCGCATCCGTGCCGAGGAGCCGTCACTGCCGGTGATCCTGATGACGGCGTGGGGCTCGATCGCGCTGGCCGTGGAAGGCATGAAGCGCGGCGCGTCCGACTTCATCGCCAAGCCGTGGACGAACGCGAACGTGTTGCAGTCCATCGAGACGGCGCTCAAGCTCGCCGACGCACCGACCGCCGAGACGCTGACGCGCGCGGAGCTGGACGAGCGGTTCGACTTCTCGAACATCATCGGCAGCGATCCGAAGATCGGACGCGTGCTGGAGCTGATCGGGCGCGTGGCCATGACCGACGCCTCGGTGCTGATCACCGGCGAGAGCGGGACGGGCAAAGAGCTCGTGGCCGAGGCCGTCCATCGCAACAGCCGCCGCCGCGGTGGACCGTTCGTGAAGGTGAACCTCGGCGGGATCTCGGCCTCGCTCTTCGAGAGCGAGATGTTCGGCCACGTGCGCGGCGCCTTCACCGTTGCGCGCGAGTACCGCAAGGGCCGCTTCGTGATGGCCGACGGCGGGACGATCTTCCTCGACGAGATCGGCGAGCTCGATCCGTCGTCGCAGGTGAAGCTGCTGCGCGTGCTGCAGGACCGTTCGTTCGAGGTGCTGGGCTCGAGCCGTCCGCGGACGGTGGATGTGCGCGTGCTCTCGGCCACGAACCGCCCGCTGCACGAGCTGGTGGCGCGCGGGGAGTTTCGCGAGGACCTCCTGTACCGCCTGAACCTGATCAACATCCACCTGCCGCCGCTGCGGGAGCGGCGCGGCGACGTGCCGCGGCTCGCGAATCACTTCCTGCGCATGGCCAACGAGGCCTATCGCACGGAGGTCGAATCGATCAGCACACGGGCCATGGACTGGCTGCGTGGCCAGACCTGGCCGGGCAACATCCGCCAGCTGCGGCAGACCATCGACCGCTCCGTGCTGATCCGCGGCGGGCGGGAGCTGGACGTGGACGACTTCTTCGCCGTCCGTGACGCCGGCGGGGCCGAGCCGCGCGGCGAAGCACCGCTGCCCGCTGCCGGTACGATGACGCTGGAGGAGATGGAAAAGCGCATGATCGTGAAGTGCATGAAGCACTACGACGGGAACGTCTCGCGCGTGGCGGAGGCCCTCGGCGTCTCTCGCGCCGCGCTCTACCGCCGCCTCGAAAAGTACGGCCTCGCGCCTGAGACCTGATGACGCTGCGGGCCAAGATCATCGTCTACCTGGTCGGGCTGCATCTGGTGCTCGGCGCGGCCGCGGCGTTCCTGCTCGTCGAGAATCCGCTGCTGCTCTTCGCGGTCGAGCTGCTGTTCGTGATCTCGGTGGCCATGAGCATCCGGCTGGTGCGGGCGCTGTTCGTGCCGCTCGACCTGATCCGCACTGGCGCGGAGCTGATCCAGGAGCGCGACTTCACGTCGCGCTTCGTGCCGGTCGGCCAGCCGGAGATGGACACGCTCATCGACGTCTACAACCGGATGATCGAACGGCTGCGCGAGGAACGCCTGAGCGCGCAGGAGCAGCACCAGCTGCTGCAGAAGATCGTGCACGCCTCTCCGGCCGGCATCGTGATCTGCGATTTCGACGGCCAGGTGGAGAGCCTGAATCCGGCCGCGTCGCGCTTCCTCGGCAACGATGTGTCGGCGCTGGCGACGATTGCAGTAGGCGAGTCGCGGCTGCTGTCGAACCAGGGCGGGCACCGGCTCAAGGTCAGCCGCGCCGAGTTCCGCGATCGTGGCTTCGTGAAGCACTTTTACGTGATCGAGGAAGTGACGGAGGCGCTGCGGCTGTCGGAGAAGGCGGCGTACGAGAAGCTGATCCGGATGATGTCGCACGAGGTGAACAACTCCGTCGGCGCCGTGCGCTCGCTGCTGGAGTCGTCGCTGTCGTATGCGCCACAGATAGGCGAGGCGGACCGCGACGATTTCACGAGCGCGCTGACCATCGCCTCGGCACGCATCGACGCGCTGAACCGCTTCATGGCCGCCTTCGCCGACGTGGTGCGCATCCCGCCGCCGCAGCGGACGTCCACGGTGGTGGCTTCGCTCGTGGAGCGCGTGATGGGTTTGCTGCGCCCCGAGCTGCAACAGCGCAGCATCGCCCTGACCGCCGATCTCGCCGATCGCCGCGCCTTCAACGTGGACGAGAGCCAGCTGGAGCAGGTGGTGCTGAACGTCTTCCGCAACGCCATCGAAGCCGTGGGCCGCGACGGGACCATCGCGGTGACGCTCCGCGACGCCGTGCTCACCATCGCCGACAGCGGCCCCGGCATCACCGACACCGTCCGCGCCGACCTGTTCACCCCCTTCTTCACCACCAAACGCGAAGGCCGCGGCCTCGGCCTGACCATCGTCCAGGAGATCCTCGCCAACCACGGATTGCCCTTCGTGCTCGAGAACCGGGCGGGCGGCGGAGCGGAGTTCCGCATCACGTTCCTGTAGCAAGGTCTACGCGAAGCGTTTGGACTG
>JAXDJK010000227.1:0-2584 GCA_034665665.1 Acidobacteriota bacterium | reverse complement strand
CTCCTGGCCCTGCATCTTCCGCTTCGCCTGCATCTTGATCTCGAGGAAGGAGTCGGCGTCGACGAAGACGACCGTCTCATCGCCGGCCTTGGTGGTCAGCTTGAGCTTGTAGGCGGGCGTGCCTTCGATCTCTTCCTTGCCGAGGAGCTCGACCTTGTTGCCCTTCTTCTTGTAGTCGACCATCGGGCCGTCGAAATCGGCCTGCTCCTGGAGGTCCTTGAGCATGTCACCGGAAATTGCCTCCGGCTCTTTCTTGCCCATGAACGGCATGACCATCCAGCCGGTGGAGCCGTCGTACGCCTGTACGCCGGTCATGCCCTGGACGCTGAACTCCATGCGCACGTTCTCGGGGCGGGACTTCACGAGGGTGAGCGGTGCTTCCATCCCGCCGCCCAGCGTCATCTTGCCGGTCATCCGGTAAGACTTGAGTGCGCGGAGCTTGTCCCACCCGCCGCGAGCGGCGGCATTCTTGTCGAGGATCTCATCGACGGTCTGGGCATGCAGAGCAACGGACACGAGCATCGTGGCCGCGAGAATCAAGAGGTTGCGTTTACGCATGGGGGGTTTCTCCTTCGAACGATTCGAACCGATTGGTTCCGTGATTGTACGGGGTTTGTGAGCGTAGGTTGCGGCCGAGGCGTTCGCCGGGGTTTGTCATCCCGAGCGTAGCGAGGGACCTGTGGGGCGCGGGGAAACTCCCGCTTGTCATCCCGAGCGTCGAGCGAGGAACCTGGGCGGGTGGGGCACGGTGCTCGAGCCACACTCCCCGCGCCCCACCCGCACAGGTCCCTCGCTACGCTCGGGATGACAAACCCGTTATCCGGCGATCTCGCCCAGCCGCGCCAGGAAGCGGTCCACCAGCGCCGGATCGAACTGCGTCCCCGAGCCTTCGCGCAGTTTGGCGGCGGCCTGCTCACGGGGGATCGGCGCCTGGTAGGAGCCGCGGGCGGTCATGGCCACCCAGGCATCGGCGATCTGGAGGATGCGGGCGGCCAGGGGGATCTGCTGGCCGGAGAGGCGGCTGGGGTAGCCCTTGCCATCGACCCGTTCGTGATGGCGGAGGACCGCCTGCGCCACGTCCGCGCCGAGGAGCGGCTCGACCAGCGCGGCACCGACCACCGGATGCTCCGCCAGGATGCGCATGTCCTCGGAGGTCAGGCTGACGCGGCGGTACATCCGCTCGTAATCGAGCAGCCGCAGCCCCACGTCGTGCACGTACGTGGCGATGCGTACCGTCTCCGCCTGCGCCGGCGGCAGCTCCAGCACCTTCGCGAAACGATGCGCGAGGGCGGCTGCCTCGCGGCAGTGCTCCGCCAGGTCGGGGTACTTTTGAAAATCGGGTTCGAGCAGCCGCTCCGCGATCAGCTGCCGGTCTGCCCGTCCGGAGCTGGCGGTCAGTGCTGCATCGATGGCCGGCTCGATCTGGCGGAGGAAGATCTGCAACGCGCGCTGCGCCGCGGCTTCCTGCGTGCGCTCGAAGGCCACCGTCAGCAGCAGGCCGTCGATGGCCTGCGGGATCACGGGCGTCGTCAGCACGGCCGTCAATCCGGCGGCCGTGACCGGTAGCGGCTGCGTACCGAACGGGTACGCCACCTGCGGCCGCGACGTCATGTGCGGGTGATTGCCGCGCTTGAGCCCGGCCTGGATGTGCGTCTGCAGGAGCTCCAGCGCGTCCTCGCCGACGCTGGCCAGCGCCACGGCGGCATGCGGATTGGTGGCCGCCCCGGCGCCGCTCACGGCGGCCAGCACGACGCCAGGGATCGACAGTGCCGAGGGGAGGAGCAGGCGCAGGAGCTCGAGGTCTGCCTCAGTGACCATGCGCCGCCCGCTGGCCGGGACGGTGAGCTGGCGGCGGGACATGTACTGCCGCGCGGCGTCGATGGCCTGCTGCGCGGCAGGGGAGACGCCTTGGGTTTGCACGGGCGCCGCGGCGGGCAGGGGAGCCGAAGGCCGCACGAGCGTGGAGGCGGGCGGCGCCAGGCGCGCGTTGGGTTCGTCGACGATGGCGATCGGCGCGACGCCGAAGAGTTTGTTGGAGGCGAGGACGGTCAGCATCTCGTCCGCGATCTTTCGCGCGGCTTCGACGTCCATCGCTTCGAACGGCTTCTTCCCGGCTTTGTCGCGCATGTCGATGAAGCCAACCAGCCGGCCGCGGGAAAGCAGGGGGCTGACGAGCAACCTGTCGTTGCCCTGCCGAAAAAGCATTTCGGAGAAGCGCTGGTCCGCGCCAAGTCCGTTGATGAAGAAGGGGCTGCGCTTGACGGTCAGGCGGTCGACGAGGTCGTCGTTGGCGGTGACGACTTTCCGGTCGGCGACGTTGTACTGGTAGCTGGTCACGAGCTCGTACGTCTTGGCGTTGAGATCGTGCGCAACGGACAGATAAAGCGCCGCTTTCGTGGCCTGCACATGCTCGACGCATCCATAAAGGATCTGCTTCAACTGCCCCTCGATCTGCTTGACCTCCGGTAGCACCGGTTGAGTTTAACCGACCGGGGGCCTCCGGCGGGCGGGCGGCTGCCCGCACAGCTAGGTTGGCCCAGCCTCAGGGCCACCTTCATTACTAACGACAGGGTTGGCTGAGGCT
>JAXDJK010000226.1:0-4135 GCA_034665665.1 Acidobacteriota bacterium | reverse complement strand
GGCCGCGGGCGACACGCTCGTCGGTGTCAGCCAGCGGCTGGTGCGCTTCCGCAGGCACGAAGCCACCGCCACGCGCGCCAGCGAGCGCAGCCTGCGGCGCTACGAGGAAGAACTGCAGTTGCTGGCCGAGCTGAACGCCCGCGTCCCCAGCGCGCATCCCTTCCGCCCACTGGAGAACAACCTGCTCGCCGATTTCGTGGCCCGGCTTTCCGCCGGCGACCGCAATGGAGCCGCCGCGTTACTGGCCTTCGCCCGCGAGCGCATGCCACGGTTCGCCTACGCCGCACTCATGGCGGCGGCGCTGCACGGCGGGCGCGCCGGCGGACGGCTGTTGCAGGCAGTACAGGCGGCGTATCTGCGCGCGTCGCGAGGTCGCGAGGTGCGTCCGTGACACCGCGCGTCGCCATCATCATCCCTTGCTTCAACTACGCGCATACCGTGGCCGAGGCGCTGCGGAGCGTGCTCGCGCAGACCGCGGCCGAGTGGGAGTGCGTAGTGGTGGATGACGGCTCCACGGACGGTACGCGTGCGGCGGTCGAGGCCTTCGCAACACGCGACCCGCGCATCCGCTACGTGCGCCAGGAGAACCGCGGTCCCGCCGCCGCGCGCAACCGCGGCCGCGCGGAAAGCACCGCTCCCTACCTGCAGTTCCTCGATGCCGACGACCTCCTGGCGCCCGACAAGCTCGCCGTCCAGAGCGCGTATCTCGATGCCCACCCGGCGGTGGATGTGGTGATCGGGCCCGCGACCTTCTTTCGTCCCGACGATCCGGAGCGGGTGCTGTACTCGCTGCATGGTCACCTCTCGCGGCCGATGGCGCCGCGGATTTCCGGGACGGACGAGGTGGCGCGGATGCTGGAGCACTTCAACATCATGGTCACCCCGGCCCCGCTGGTGCGGCGGACCATCGTCGAGCGCGCGGGCGGCTTCAACGAGGCCATGTATGGCTCGGAGGATTGGGACCTCTGGCTCCGCTGCGCGCTGGCCGGTGCGCGGTTCGCGTACGTCGATCACCCGCACGCGCTGGCGCGCATCCGCACGCACGCCGCGAGCGCAAGCCGTTCCACGGAGCGGATGACCCGCGGCCTGATCGACGGTGCGCGCACGTTCGCTGGCCCGGAGCTGCCGCGGATCTACGAGATGGCCGCGGGTGTCGGCGACGTCATCGACGAGCACCGACGACTGCGCGGCGCGCGTCGAATCTTTCGCGCGGCACGGCGTGCCACCGTTGCCGTCTCGCGCGTGCGCTGGACCATCTACGCGGCGGCCGCGCTGCTCCTGCCGCGCCGCGCCTTCTGGTGGCTGGTGACCCGTCCGCTGCCGGAGCGCGGGCTCGAGCTGCTGCGCCGGTTGCGCCGGAGTGGCGCATGACCGAGCCGCGCATGACCGAACCGCTCATGACCGAACCGCTCATCACCGCCATCGTCTCGACCTACAACGCCGAGCGTTTCCTCCGCGGCTGCCTCGAGGACCTGGAGGCACAGACCATCGCGGACCGCCTGGAGATCCTGGTCATCGACAGCGCCTCGCCGCAGAACGAAGGCGCCATCGTGGCCGAGCTCCAGCAGCGCTACGGCAACATCCGCTACGTCCGTACGGCCGAGCGCGAGACGCTGTACGCCGCGTGGAACCGCGCCGTCAGCCTGGCCCGCGGCCAGTACCTGACCAGCGCGAATACAGACGACCGCCATCGCCCGGACGCGCTGGAGCTGCTCACCGCGGCGCTCGACGCGCACCCGGAAGCCGCCCTCGCGTACGCCGACGCGGCCGTCACGCTACGCGAGAACGAGACCTTCCACTCCTTCCGCCCCGCCGTCTTCCTCCGCGCGCCGGCCTTCGACCGCACCCGCCTCTTCGAAGCCGCCTACGTCGGCCCGCAGCCGGTCTGGCGCCGCGCCCTCCACGAGCGCCACGGCCTCTTCGACGCCTCCTTCGTCGCCGCCGCCGACTACGAGTGGTGGCTGCGCCTGGCCGCCGCCGGCGAAACGTTCCTCCACGTCCCGGAAGTGCTCGGGCTCTATCTCGCCGCCCCGTCGTCGATCGAGCATCGCAACCCGCGGCTCAACTGGACTGAATCCGAAACGGCCCGCCTGCGCCATTGGCGCGACGAGTGGGGCCCGCGTCCCCGCCCGCACGGCTTCTTCCTGCGCATCGCCTGGGGTCAGGCCTTCGCCCGACTCCTGTGCGGCGACGCCGGTCCCGCACGCGAGCTGGCCGCCCACGCCCGCATGCTCGTTCACGGCCGGTTCAGCCGGCGATGACGTGTTCCCAGAACCGGTCAAAGTGCGTCCGGAAGTCGAGGGCGGCACCCGCCGCGAGGCAGCGCTGCCTGTATCCTTCCCGGTCCTGCTCGATGACTGCGATCGCCTCCGCGATCGACCGCGGCGATGGCTCGGAGAGGAGCACACCGCACTGTTTCTCCCGCACCACCTGCAGGCCCAGTACGTCGCTGCCGATTACCAGCATCCCTGCCGCCAGGTAGTTGAACAATTTCCCGGAGGGACAGGAGGCGTAGTTGAAATCGCGCGCGACGACGTCCGCGTCGTAGAAACAGAAGCCCGCCGCGAAACGTCGCAGGTATGGGATGACCTGCTCCGGCTCGAGGTACGACGAATCGAGCGTGAGCCGCCCCGTTTCCAGGAAGGCGCGGTAACGCGACTGCAACGACTCGCGGTACCAATCGTGTACCGGACCCTTGATGGTCAGACGGAACCGCTCCGGCAGCTCGTGCAGCGCTTCGATGCACGACTCCACGCCGTGCTCCGCCGAGACGTAGCCAAAGTAAACGAGCTCCGGCCCCGGTGCCGGACCTGCATCGATCCCATCTAGGATCGGCGCGTTCGGGAGAATCGAGTACGGCACCGGCGCCTCGCCGAACAGCCAGTCATAGCGCTCCTTCGTCTGGATCAGCACGTGCCGAATGCCGAGGCGGCGCGCCAGGCGAAAGTAGCCGTCACGCACGACCTCCAGCGACACATAGAACGGCTGCTTCCCGAGCAGCCTGCCCACCAGAAAGCCGATGCGGTCCACGCCGAAGCAGAGATCCGCCTCACGAATGGTCCGGCCGTGAATGGCGACGAACAGCAGGAGCTTGAGCAGCCGGTACAACCGCAGCCGGCTCAGCACCCGCTGCAGCAGATACGGCACGCGGAAACTGGCCACATCGGCTTCGTACGCTTCAAAGTTCCGGAAAAGCGTCGAGCGCACCGTCACCACGCGCGTCGAGTAGCCGCGCTCCTTCAGACACTGCAGCAGATTGAGCGCGGTCGGCGAGTACGGCAGCCACTCGTCCGGGAAGATGATTACCGCGCGTTTCATTGCCGCCGCGCGACGATCGTGGCCGACCACGTCTCCACGCTCAGCGCCGCCCCGGTCATCCACTCGTGCCGGTTCAGCACGCGGAAGCCGGCCCGGCCGAGCAACTGCTCCAGCTCCGGCAGGAAGAAGTAGCGCATGGCGTGCGACTCCGTCAGCGTCCTCAGCGCGCCGTTGTCCGTCGGCCGGATGAACAGCGTGTAGTTGACGTCCACCACGTTCCGTGTGTCGTGCAGGACCGGCTCGGCCACCCGGAGCAGCTCGTGCTGCGGCGACGCCACGCGCTTCACCCGCACCTCCGGCTTCTGCGCCAGCACCGCCGGTCCGTACCAGAAGTCGAAAAGGAACAGCCCGCCGGACTGGAGCGAGCCCGCCACGTTCTCGAAAAACGTCTCCAACTGGGCATGTTCGGTCAGGTAGCTGACCACGTGAAACAGCGCCACCACCGCGTCCGCCGGCTCCGGCGCGCGATAGTGCACCACGTCCGCCTCCACGAACCGCGGACGCGACGCCGCATCCAGCTCCGCCACCACACCGGCCGCTTCCCGCAGCATGGCCGCACTGCGATCGACACCCATCACCCGCAGCCCCTGCCGCGCAAACTGCAACGCGTGCTTGCCGGAGCCGCAGCCGAGATCGATCAACGATGACACCCGCCCCTGCTCGCGCAGCAGTGCCAGCACGTACGCGGCCTCCGCGGCGTAATCCTTCTCGCCGTACAGCAGGTCGTAGAAGGAGGAGTACTCCGCGAAGGCGCTCATCGCAGCAGCTCCTTCACCGTCGCGATCACCTGCTCCTGCTGCGCCTCGGTGATGGCCAT
>JAXDJK010000225.1:0-3121 GCA_034665665.1 Acidobacteriota bacterium | reverse complement strand
TAGCGTACGCACGGGCGACCGCAACCTGTGTTCCAATCGCGTCATGCGTCTCGTCAAAGCCGCGGGGATCACGGCTGTCGCCGCCGCGCTCGGAATCGTCTCCGAGCGCTTCCTCATCGCCTCGCCGCCGTATCGCGGTCCGGTCAGTGATCATTTCGATGGCCGGAAGTTTCACAACGTCGATCCCGTGTGGCATGGGGGCGGTTCGTTCCTGAAGTGGCAGTTGACGAAGGAGCCGGGGCCGTGGCCGGAGTGGATCGACGATCCGCCCGGGCCGCCGCCGGAACGGCGCGTCGACGGGGGACGCGTGCGGATCACCTGGGTGAATCACGCCACGATGCTCGTGCAGATGGACGGGCTGAACATCCTCACGGATCCGATCTGGTCGGAGCGTTGCTCGCCGTTCTCGTTTGTGGGGCCGAAGCGGCACCGCGGTCCGGGGCTGCGCTTCGAGGATCTGCCGCCGATCGATGCGGTGCTGGTCAGCCACAATCATTACGATCATCTCGACCTGCCCACGCTGCGTCGCCTGCGCGGGAGCCGGATCGTGACGCCCATCGGCAACGCCGCGCTGATGGCGCGCGAAGGGGTGCCGGACGCGATCGATCTCGACTGGTGGCAGCAGACCGCACTGAGCGATCGCGTAACCGTCACGGTCGTGCCGGGGCAGCATTTCTGCGCGCGTGCCATCTCGGACCAGAACCGCACGCTGTGGGGCGGCTTCGTGATCAGCGGGCCGTCGGGTCACGTCTACTTTGCCGGCGACACCGGCCGGGGAAAGCACTTCGCGGAGATCGGGGCGCGCTTTCAGCCGATCCGTGCGGCGCTGCTGCCGATCGGGGCGTATCAGCCGCGCTGGTTCATGCGGCCCGTGCACATTTCGCCGGCGGAAGCGGTGGATGCCCATCAGGCGCTCGGCGCGCGGACGAGCATCGCCATGCATTTCGCGACGTTCCACCTCGGCGACGACGGCTATGACGCGCCGGCCCAAGACCTCCGCGCGGCAGTGGCCAGCAAGGGCAATCCGGACTTCCGCATCGTCGAGCATGGCGTGGGTGTCGACGTGCCCTGATGCGACCGTTCCACGGCAGGCAGACGCGCGACGTGCCGCAACGGAACAAGGTGGCGATCGGCCTGGCCGTCGCCGTGGTGGTCGTGCTGCTGATTGTCTTCGTGTCGCTGCGGGCGATGCGGGATTCGTTCGAGGCCAGCCGCATGGTGGCCCACACGCATCAGGTCATTTCCACGCTGCAGCAGATCCTCGTCGGCATCGAGGAGGCGGAGACGGCGCAGCGCGGCTACGTCATCACCGGCCAGCGAACGTACAAAGAGGAGCTCGTTGCCGTGAAGCCGCGACTCCGCGCGCACGTCGAGACGCTGGCGGCCATGGTCAGCGACAGCGCCGTGCAGACGCAGCGCGTGACCGTGCTGCGCCTGGCCGTGGACGAGAGGCTGGTGCACGTCGACCGCGCCATCAACGCGTATGACAGCGCGGGGTTCGGCTCCGCGCGTGTGCTGGCGGTGTCGGGCCTCGGACGACGGGCCATGGAGCGCGTGCGCGCGATCGTGGCGACGATGGAGGGACACGAGCGGATGCTGCTGGCCGAGCGCGCGACGCTCTCCGCGCGGCGCGCGCGCAACACCTGGATTTTTCTGATCCTCGGCGCGCTGGCGGATCTTGCGCTGATCGCGATCATCCTGCTGCTGTTCATCCGTGACGAGCGGCGCAATCGCGAGCTCGCACGCGTGCTCTCCGAGGCGCGCGACGCCGCCATTCGCACCGCCGACCTCCGCTCCCAGTTCCTGACGAACATGAGCCACGAGATCCGCACGCCGATGAACGCGGTGATCGGCATGAGCGGCCTGCTGCTCGATACGAAGCTGGACGAGAATCAGCGCGACCTCGCGCAGACGGTCCGCTCCAGCGGTGACGCGCTGCTGACGATCATCAACGACATCCTCGATTTTTCGAAAATAGAGGCTGGCAAGCTGACGATCGAGAAGACCGACTTCGAGCTGCGCGCGAGCGTGGAGGCGGTCATCGATCTTTTCAGCGAAGCGGCGCACGCGAAGAAGATCGACATCGGCGTGCTCTTCGATCACGCCATCCCGAAGGTCGTGAACGGCGACGCCGGGCGGCTGCGGCAGGTGCTGACGAACCTGATCGGCAACGCGGTGAAGTTCACCGGCCAGGGCGACGTCATCGTCCACGTGACGGTCGACCGGCAGGACGCGGATACGGTGACGCTCCGCTTCGCCGTCACCGACACCGGCATCGGCATCGCCGAGGGGGCGCTGCCGCATCTCTTCCAGCCGTTCATGCAGGCCGACGTCTCGACGACGCGGCGCTTCGGCGGCACAGGCCTCGGGCTGGCCATCTCGAAGCATCTGGTGGAGATCATGGGCGGCACGATCGCCGTCGATTCGGTGGAGGGGAAGGGCTCCACGTTTTCGTTCACGCTGCCGCTCGGGCGCGGAACAGTGGACGAGATCACGCGGTCGCATCGTCTGATGTCGCTCCGCGGCACGCGCGTGCTGATCGTCGACGACAATCCCACCAACCGCCGGCTCGTGCGCCACAACCTGGAGGCCTGGAGCATGAGCAGCGGCGAGGCCTCGGGCGGCGAGGAAGCGCTGGAGATGATGCGGCAGGCGCGGGCGGCGGGGCAGCCGTTCGACCTGGTCATCACCGACATGGTCATGCCGAAGATCAATGGCGTGGTGCTGGCGCGGCTGATCAAGTGCGACAAGGAGCTGAGCGACGCCCGCATCATCGTGCTCACCTCGATGGCTCACCGGATCGACGTCGGCACGATGCGCGTGGTGGGCATCGACGCGTGCCTCACCAAGCCGGTCAAGCAATCGGCGCTCTTCGACGCGATCGCTGAGACGCTGCACGCTGCGATGCCGGAGCATGTGGCCGCTCCGTCATCTGCTCCTTCTTCGGCTCTCCCCGCGGCGCCGCGTGTGCCATCCGTGCCGCTGCGGCCGAACGTGCGCATCCTCGTGGCCGAGGACAACCCGGTAAACCAGCGGGTCGCGCTGCTCCTGCTCGAGCAGCTCGGCTACCGCGCCGACGACCTCGTGCTGTCCGCCAGCCGCAGCGAGCGCCTGCCGCTCG
>JAXDJK010000224.1:0-3056 GCA_034665665.1 Acidobacteriota bacterium | reverse complement strand
CGTGAGCGAGATTCCGGCACACGCGTGCGAACAGATCGGCCAAGGGATAGCTGCTCGAGAGTGAGATCCAGATCTTGCGCGCGGTGACGGTAATGCGTGCTCCGATCTTGAACAGCTACCGTTCCCGGCGCACGCTGCGGCGGCACTTGGCTTCGGCGCGGGACTCGATCTGGCGGACGCGCTCGCGGGAGAGGCCGAGGATCTCGCCGATGTCGCGGAGGGTCAGCTCGTCATCCTGGAGGATGCCGTAGCGGAGCTTGATGATGGTCTTCTCCTCCAGCGTGAGCGCGTCGATGGCCTGCTGCACCACCGCGTTCTGCTTGAGGTGCTGGAGGTGCGGCAGACGGTCCTGGGCGAGGTCGGGGGTCAGACCCGGCGGACGATCGTTCAGCTCGTCCCAGAAGCGGATCCACGCCTTCGGGTTCGGGTTCGTGTACAGCAGCAGCACGGCCAGCTCGCTCTCGGTGATCAGCAGGTGCTCGCAGAGCTTCAGCTTGGCCGAGTCGGCGATCATCGAGACGTTCTCCCGCTCCCGGTTGAGGAACGCCGCCAGCTCCGCCAGGCTGCGCGGCACGTTGTCGCTCACGCCGTGCCGCAGCGTCAGCACCAGGCGCTCCTTCGGCGAGAGCTCGGACATGTGCGCGAGCAGCTCTTCGCGCCGCGACTGCACCTGCATCTCCACTTCCGCCGACGGCATCATGGTCTGCTCGACCACGTCCGCCAGCTCGGTGTGCGTCTCGTCGTCCAGCTCCGCGTTGAGCGAGTAGTTGTCCGTGTTGGCCTGCAGGAGCGTCTGTACTTCTTTAACGGAGACGCCCAGCTCCAGCGCCAGCTCCTCCGGGGTGGGCAGATGCGTGCCCGCGCTCATGGCCGCGCCGATGGCCTTCTCCAGGCGGTACATCAGGTTGGCCCGTTTGGGCGGGAGCCGGAACGCGCCGGCCTGTTCGGAGAGCGCGTGCAGGATGGACTGGCGGATCCACCAGACCGCGTAGGTGATGAACTTGACGTTCTTCTCGGGATCGAACTTCTTCGCCGCGTGGATCAGGCCGAGGTTGCCTTCGTTGATCAGGTCGAGGAAGTGGACGTGGGAGTTGCGATAGCGCTTGGCGTACGAGACCACGAAGCGGAGGTTGGACTTGACCAGCTCCTCCATCGCGGACTTGTCATTCTCCTGAACGCGACGCCCGAGCTCGCGCTCGCGCTCGGGCGTCAGACGGGGAATGCGCGCGATGTCCTGGAGATACTGGTTCAGGAGACCGTGTGTCTCGTCTCGTTCCTGGTACCGGGCCATTTTCGGGAGCCCGAATTCTACACCGTGGCGTTAATGAATACTTGTGGACGAACGGTTCACCTGCGTGCCATTTTTGAAACCGCGATCGGATGATCGAGCTCACGCGCCAGCACGTCGGCGTCGACTTCCACACGCACCAGCACTGTGTCGTCTTTCTCAGCCGTCAGAATGAGCAGCTCGAAGCGGTTCGCGTCACGCGCCGGCCGAGCGTAAATGAAGCTCCATTCGCCCGAGCGCCGTGAGTAGCTCTGCACGAGCGGCCGGAACCCTTTCCCCGCCTGCTGGCGCATGAGCGCACCAAGCTCGTTGGGGCTCATGTTGCCTTTGCCTTCAAACACCGCCAGCTGGAAGTCGTGCACTCCCTCCGGGTCGACGACGCGCACGACCGTGCGCGCCAGCCCGAGGAACGGAATCCAGACCCGGTTCACCCCGCGCTGCGCACCGATCACGTTGGCGATGGTGCGGAAGTCGGCGTGCAGCGGAACGGCGACGAGAGCAAGGAGAAGGACGCCGGCCACTCGCCTAATCACGATCGTTGTCCTTTCCGCCGGTGGTCACGCGCGGGATGCCGAACTGCCCTTCGAGCGCGGAGAGGCGCTCGATATCGACCGGGCCGACGATGCTGACCACGGTGAACTCCCGCGGCTCGGCGGAGATGATCACCAGCCCCATGATCTTGTCGCCGCGCATGTCCGCGAGGATGTTGACGTTCTCCTTGGACTTGCTCTTGACGGTGACGAGCGGCTTCCAGGTGGAGCCGAGCTGGGTGCGGACGCGATCCGCGAGGCCGCGGTCGTACTCCCCTTCTTTGGTGAAGGTGAAGCTGCGGACGTAGATGCCTTCCAGGCCGTTGATCATGTCGCGGAGGGCGCGGTCATCGGCGGTCTTGTTGCCGAAGAAGCGGGCGGCCATGCGGAGCATGTCGGCGTCGAGGGTGATGTCGACCACTTCCTCGGCGCGCTCGGCGAGACCGGGGAAGTCGAGGTTGAGGTGCTGCGCGAAGGCCGGGGTGGCCATGGTGACGGCGAGGGCGAAGGCGATGAGGTACTTGCGCATGGAGGTGTCCTTTTCCTGTCTGGTGACGGTTCTGGTTGCGGTTAGTCGTGCGACCCGATCTCGCGCACTTCCTGCTGGGCGTAGCGAACCTTTTCGCCGGCGATCTGCAGTGCCTGCAGTACCTGCGCGCGGGCCCGCTCGCCTTCGCGCTGCTGGGCGATCTCGTGGGCGGCATAGCCGCCGCCGAGGAGGACCAGCAGCACGGAGGCCGCCGCGGCGCGCCACCAGAAGGGACGGAGCGGCGTTTTGCGCGCTTCCTCCCGTTCGATGTGCGCGAGGACGCGGTCGGCGAAACCGGCCGGCGGCGCCTGGCGGCGGAGTGCGTTCTTCAAGTCGTGGTCGAGGCTCATGGGATCGATTCTCCGAGTTTCCTGCGCAGCGACTGCAGTGCGCGGTGCAGATGGCTCTTGACGGTGTTGACGGGCATTTGAACGATGCGGCAGATGTCCGTGGGATCGAGGTCTTCCTGGTAGCGTAGGGTGATGACGGCGCGCTGGACGTCGGGGAGCTCCGCGACGAGTTGTTTGAGCCGGCGGTCGAGGAGCGGGTCCGGAGCCTCGTCCCTCGCTCGCAACTCGACGACGTCGTCGAGGCTGACGGCTTTCAACTTGACGCGGCGGATCTGGTCGATGCAGCGCCGGGTCGCGACCTGGCGCAGCCAGAACAGAAGGTGTGATTCGGAGTCGATGGCGTGAAGGCTGCGGTAGAG
>JAXDJK010000223.1:0-5370 GCA_034665665.1 Acidobacteriota bacterium | reverse complement strand
TCCGTCGCGGCATCACGATGAAAACGTTCGTCGCGCGCCCATATCAGGAGATTTTTCGCGATGTGCTTCGGCCAACTGACTTTGACATGCGCGATCAGATCCATCCACCGTCCATTGAACGGCGGTTCACACCGAAGCCTCACGACGTCATGCGTTGGAAAGAGGGACCGGGCCCCACGTTCGATGCAGCAGAAGCAGAAGAGCAGGTGCGAACGCGTTACGTCCGGACCGTTCCGCCAATCCAGCAAACACTCAAGCGTTTGAAGTCGAGACAGACGTTCCAGAATATGGTCCGGGTCCTCCGTAAGAGAGGGTGGCGCGACTGGCACATTCTCACGGCGTTGATGAATGTCGCACTGAATCATCGCATCCATAAGAGCGGCGAGGTCTCGGATGCGGCGATGCATGATCTGACAAAGCGTTTCTTGAACGAAGGCGAACTGGCCGGTGACCATCCGATTCCAGCGAACGTCTTCACTATCAAGGCGCTCGAGGCGGCGCTTCAAACGAGCTGGATTCACACGATCCGGAACAACAATCTTGATCTCCATCAGGAGACGCCAGACTTTCCTGCGATCGGAAAGTTTCTAGCCGTCCGGTACCGCTACTGGCAGATAGACGCACCCCACGAGGACCCTTTCGCCTGACGGTATTCAAGCAGCTGTGGCCGGCAACGCCCGAGTCCGGCGTCGGAATCGAGGCACCGCTCTCATTCAGGGAAAGCTCGAGTTCGAGCACCCCGAGGCGGGGGCGGGAGCGGGGGCGGCAGCAGGGCGCTGCCAAGATGGGGACGCGGCATCGAACGCGCTGTTAGCTGGGCACGATCGAGTCAAACATTGCGCGATTCAGGCAAGGGTTTTGCGCGGTCGAAGACTAGGTTGATCCACGTGCGCAATGTCCTGATCCTCGGTGCGAACGGTAGCGTGGCACGCACGGCGATCGATCTCTTTCTGAACGACACCGACGTTCAGTTGACGCTGTATCTGCGCAACGCCCGGAAGCTGAAACGTCGATTCGTCCCAAGCTCGGGTCATCGAGGGCGACGTGCTCGACGTCGAGAGGTTGAAAGAAGCGATGGCGGGACAAGACGTCGTTTACGCCAACCTGGCCGGCGATCTCGAGCGGATGGCGCGATGCATCGTCGAGGCCATGCACGCGACGGGCGTGCGGCGTCTGATCTTCATCAGCTCGATGGGCATCTATGACGAGGTGCCGGGCGAGAAACATGGAAGCATTCTCGATCCCTACCGCAAGTCGGCCAAGGTCATCGAGGATTCCGATCTCGACTACACGATCCTGCGGCCGGCGTGGTTCACCGATGCGGACGAGATCGACTATGAGACGACACAGAAAGGCGAGCCCTTCCGCGGGAGCGTCGTATCGCGCAAGAGCGTGGCGGCACTGGTCGTGAAGCTCGCTCAGTCGCCTGTTCTCGAAGTGTGCCGCAGCCTCGGCGTGGCCGCGCCTGGATGAGGATGGTGGATCGATGAAACCAGAGGGAGCAATGACCAGTGTCGTCGTAGTCATCGGTGCCGGTTCGATCGGGCAGGCGGTCGCGCGGCGCGTCAGCGCCGGGAAGCACATTCTGCTGGCCGATCTGCGGCAGCAGAACGTCGACGCTGCGGCGAAGGTTCTCGGCGATGCCGGCTTCAACGTCAGCACCGCCATCGTCGACGTCTCCTCCCGCGCGTCGGTCCACGCCCTCGTCGAGGCAGCAACGGCCATCGGTAACGTCACCGGCGTCATCCATGCGGCGGGCGTCTCTCCGTCGCAGGCGTCGCCCGCGACCATCCTGAAGGTAGACCTGTACGGCACGGCGCTCGTGCTGGAAGAATTCGGCAACGTCATTGCCGCGGGAGGCGCGGCCGTGGTCATCGCCTCGCAATCGGGGCACCGCCTCCCCGCGCTGACGCCCGAGCAGAACAAGGCGCTGGCCACGACGCCTGCCGACGACTTGCTCGACCTGCCGATGCTCCAGCCTGAGCAGATCACCGATCCGCTGCACGCCTATCAGGTGTCGAAGCGTGGAAACTCGCTGCGGGTGATGGCCGAAGCGGTGCGGTGGGGCAAGCGCGGCGCGCGGGTGAACACCATCAGTCCCGGCATCATCATCACCCCTCTGGCCAACGACGAGCTGACCGGTCCGCGTGGCGAGGGATACCGGCGCATGATCGAGGCGTCCGCTGTCGGCCGCGCCGGCACGCCGGACGAGGTCGGATCCGTCGGCGCCCTGTTGCTCGGTCCCGACGGCGCCTTCATCACCGGCAGCGATTTCCTGATGGATGGCGGAGTCACAGCCGCCTACTGGTACGGCGACCTCGCCCCGCATTGATACGAGCGTAGCGCGTGGACACGTGGAGTATGCCGTGTTCCGCGCGACAGCGCGGTGCACCGGCGCGCGTGCCACACCCGAATCTGTATAATCCGCGCCCCAAATCGCTTTTTATTAAAGGAAAACCACGATGTCCAACCGTACGTTTACGATCATCAAGCCGGACTCGGTCCGCAAGGGGAACTTCGGCAAGATCATCAGCCGCCTCGAGACCGAGGGCTTTCGCATTCTGGGGATCAAGAAGGTCAACCTGTCGCGTTCCGAGGCCGAGGCATTTTATGGCGTGCATCGCGAGCGCCCGTTCTTCGGCTCGCTCGTCGAGTACATGACCTCGGGCACGGTGTACGTGGCGGCGCTGGAGCGCGAGAGCGCCGTGCCGGAGCTGCGCAAGCTCATGGGCGCGACCGACCCGGCCAAGGCCGATGCCGGCACGATCCGCAAGGAGTTCGGCGAGTCGATCGAGCAGAACGCGATCCATGGCTCGGACTCGGACGAGAACGCCAACATCGAGATCAGCTTCTTCTTCGCGGGGACGGAGCTGTTGTAGGCAGTTCCTCGGGTTCCTCGGAGTTCCTCGGAGTTCCTCGGCGAACACGCGACTGCCCAGAATCGCCGAGGAACTCCGAGGAACCGCTACTCGGTCACGATGATGGCCGAGATCCCTTTCGCCTCGAGGGCCGAGCGCGCTTCGGCCGCTTCGTCTCTCGTGGTGAAGGGGCCGAGGCGGACGCGGTAGAGCGACTCGCGGTCGATCCAGGCGGGCTGGCCGACGCTGACCAGGCGGTCGCGCAGGGATTTGGCGTTGGCTTCCACGGAGAACGCGCCCACCTGCACGATGTACTTGCCGGTGCGGCGCTGTGGGGCGGGACGCGGGGCGGGACGTTCCGGCTTCGGGCCCGGTCCGGGCATGGCCGTGGCGTCGACGATCGGTTCTTCCACTGGGACGCGCTCGAGGGTGCGTCCGTCATCTCCGACCTGCTTGCGCGTCGCCACGCCACCTCGCTCTTCCTGCACTTCCACGCGATCGACGACCACCTCGGCGGGCGTGGCTTCGATCTGCGGCGGCGGGGCGGCCACGACGGGGGCGGGAGGCGGAGGTGGTGTTGCAACCGATGGCGCAACGGAAACGGCGCGCGGGGCTTCGGCGATGGTCACGGCGAAGGGCGCGGGCGGCTCGCGGTCGCCGCGGCCGAGGGTTACGACGGCGATGTCGACGTCGCCGACGCCAGGCTCGATGAGGCCGATCTGCCGTGCGGCGGCGTAGGAGAGATCGATGATGCGGTTGCCGATGTACGGGCCGCGATCGTTCACGCGCACGCGCACCTTCTGGCCGTTCTTGGGATTGGTGATCTCGGCGACGGTGCCGAAGGGCAGGGTGCGATGCGCGGCGGTGAGCAGGAGCGGATCGAAGATCTCACCGTTGGCCGTGGTGCGGCCGGCGAACTCTTCGCCGTACCAGCTGGCGATGCCGTGCAGAATCTGCGGCGTGTCGGCCGGTTGCGCGGGCCGGGTGCTGGAGCAGCCGTAGGCGATGAACAGCAGCACGGCCATGACGACCGGACGGTAGTGCTTCAAACGCGTACCTCCCCTGCCTCGGCGCGGATGTCCGCGCGCTCGGCGTCCAGGATCGGATCGACATCCTCGTGCAGGAAGCGCTCGGTCTGCGCCTCGGAAAGTCCCGTGTAGTCCGCGGCGCGGGTGAGCTGGGCCATGGCCTCGCGGTCCATGCTGAACAGCGTGTCGGCGGCGATGCGGTCGAAGAGATCGTTCTCCTTCGCGCCGCCCTTCATCGCGTCGGCGGCAGCGTGGGAGTGGATGCGCACGCGCTCGTGCAGCACCTGCCGGTCGCCGCCGCGGCGCACGCCTTCCATCATCAGGTTCTCGGTGATGAGGAACGGCAGCTCGCGCCGGACGTTCGCGGCGATCACTTCCTCGTGCACGACGATGCCGGCCACGATGTTGTCGTAGATCAGGGCGATGGCGTCGGCGGCCAGGAAGGCTTCGGGGATGGCGATGCGGCGGTTGGCGGAGTCGTCGAGCGTCCGCTCGAACCACTGCGTGGCCGCCGTGAGCGCTGGGTTGAGCGCGTTCACGATGAGGTGCCGCGCCAACGCGTCGATGCGCTCGGCGCGCATGGGGTTGCGCTTGTAGGCCATGGCCGAGCTGCCGACCTGCTCTTCCTCGAACGGCTCTTCGATCTCGCGGAGGTGCTGGAGGAGGCGCATGTCGTAGGCGAACTTGGAGGCGGTCTGGGCGAGACCGGAGAGCGCGTTGACGACCTGCGAATCGACCTTGCGGCTGTAGGTCTGGCCCGAGACCGGATAGCTGCGGCGCATGCCCAGCTTTTCGGCCACGAGCTGTTCGAGCTGGTGCACCTTCTCGGCGTCGCCGTCGAACAGCGAGAGGAACGAGGCCTGCGTGCCGGTGGCCCCTTTGACGCCGAGGAGCGCGAGCTGGCCGATGCGGTAGTCGACCTCGCGGTAGTCGAGCAGCAGGTCGTGCAGCCAGAGCGTGGCGCGCTTGCCGACGGTGGTGAGCTGAGCCGGCTGGAAGTGCGTGAAGGCCAGGGCCGGCGTGGCGCGCCACTTCCAAGCGAAGTCGCGCAGCTTGGCCATGACGTTGACGATGCGGCGGCGAATCAGCCGCAGCCCCTCGGCCATCTGCAGGATGTCGGTGTTGTCGGTGACGTAGGCCGAGGTCGCGCCGAGGTGGATGATCCCCTTCGCGGAAGGAGCCTGCAGGCCGTAGGCGTAGATGTGGGACATCACGTCGTGACGGACTTCGCGCTCGCGGCGCTCGGCGTCTTCGTAGTTGATGGTCTCGAGGTTTTGCCGCAGCTCGGCGAGCTGTTCCTCGGTGATGGGCAGGCCGAGCTCGCGCTCCGCTTCGGCCAGCGCGACCCACAACCGGCGCCACGTGCGGAATTTGAAGTTCGGGGAGAAGAGGTACGACATCTCCTTCGAGGCGTACCGTTCGGTCAGCGGGTTCGAAGCTTTGTCGCGACTCACGGGGCGATTATACCGGGGGCCCGCTTGTCA
>JAXDJK010000222.1:0-7000 GCA_034665665.1 Acidobacteriota bacterium | reverse complement strand
GGCGTCGAGGGTGGCGGGGAGGCCCTGGATGGAGGCGATGGCGTGCACGGGGACGCTGACGCGCCGGGCCAGGTCGGCGATCTCGGCGGCGGTGTATTGACTGGTGAGGTCGAAGCCGTCGCTGAAGACGATCAGGGCGCGGCGGCCTTTGGTGCCTTCGAACTGCAGCAGGCCGAGGGCCATGGCGTCGTTGAGGGCGGTCAGGCCGTTGGGGCGGATGGTCATGATCTGGCGGCGGAGGAGGGCCACGTCGGAGGTGGGGGGCTGCACGAGGCGCGCGCGGCTGTCGAAGGTGACGAGGAAGGCGCGATCGCGCTCGCCGAGCGTCGATTCGAGGAAGCGGATGGCCGCCTCCTGCACGTCCGGCAGCGTGGCCTGCATGCTGTCGGAAACGTCGAGGAGCAGGCCGATGGTGAGGGGCGTCTCGGCGGCGGTAGCGATCGATTCAACGCGGCGGATGGTCTTGCCTTCGCGGACGGTGATGCTGCCGGCGGTGATCGGCGGCGTGGCTCCGGTGCGGCTGATGATGGTGATCGGGAGCTGCACGAGCTGCACATCCGCGCGTCCCACGGCGCTGCCGGCATTGAGCAGCAGGGCATCTTCGGCGGTGCGGCCGTCGTCCAGCTCCGCGACGGCGCGGAGAATGCCGAGCTGGCCGTCCGGGACGTCGATGGTCGCTTCCCATGGTGCGGACGTGAGGGTGGCGCGGCGGGCGTCGTTCCAGGAGAGGACCACGCGCTTGACCTGTTGAGCGGCGGGTGCGCGGAGGTTCATGGCCACGCGCACATTGCCGGCGGCGGGGCCTTCGCGCGGTGCGGTGAGGTGGAGCCAGAAGGTCTCGCCGGCTTCGTTGACGAGGCGTTCGTCGCGGCCGATCTGGCGGCCCTGGCGATCGTGAGCGACGGCGCGGATGGTGCGGGTCTGGGGGACGTCGCCGAAGTCCATGGCGATGGAGAACGGCGGGTGATCGATGCGCCGGACCTCACGGCCGTCGAGGGAGAAGGTGACGCGGGCCACGGCGGCGGAAGTGATGCTGGTGCGCACGGTGTGGCGGCCGCTGACGAGTTGCCGGCCGAGGGGGAGGATGCGGATGGGGCCGCGCTCGGCGGGCTTCCGGGCGGCGCGGAGGGCGGTGAGTGCTTGCTGGGCGGCGGCGTGGGCGGGAGTGGTGGACTCGACCAGCTCCGCGGCTTTGGTGAAGGCGTCGATCGCTTCGTCGGTGGCGCCGGATGTGCGGTGGATGCGGCCCATGGCCAGCCAGGCCTCGGCGCCGATGGCTGGCGTGAGCGCACTTTCGGCGATCTGCTGGAGCGCGGTCAACGCCGCGGCGGTGTGGCCTTGCTGGGCGTCCAGGAGGGCGCCGGCCATGATGGCCGATTGGCGCGTTTCAGGGGTGCCGTTTTCGCGGGCACGGGCGAGAGCGGCGCGAGCGTCGGTGGCGAAGCCGAGGCGCGCCAGGGCGATCCCGATCTCGAGCTCCCCGTCCGCGGGAAGGCCTGCTTCGGCGCGCTGCACGGCGCGCTCGAGGTAGGGGGCGACGGCGGCTACGGCGTCGAGGATCACGCCGAAGTTCGTCGTGTCGGGAATGATCGGCCAGCGCGCCCGCAGGACGCCGGCGCGGTCGAACAGGGCCACGCTCGGATCCGTGTTCACCGGCGCGGGCAGTGTGGCGAAGACGACCTGCGGGAGGCGGCGCTGGATGGTGGGATGCGGAACGGAGGCGCGCTCGAACTCGCTGCAGCGGGCGCAGGGACTGGTGCGGTAGAAGACGACGATCGGCTTCTTCTCGCGCGCCGCACGGGTCAGGGCGTCGCGCCAGGCAGCATCGGCTGCGGCGGTGTCCGCGAGTGGTTGAACGGTGACGCGGCCCCCGTCGATGGAGATGGTGCGCGTGCCTTTTCGCCCGGAGTTCTCATCGCGCACTTCGATGGAGATGGTGCCGGCGCGGCGGGTGGTGACGAGCTCGAAGCGATGGGTGACGTCACCTTGGGGGATGGTGCCGCGGGGTGCGGTGATGCGGCGAGGTTGTTCGGTGATCGGTGTGATTTGGCCGTCATCGACGGAGACGATGGAGAAGGCCGCGGACAGCTCGCTGCCGTCGTCGACGAAGCGGAGTTGATCGACGGGGATGGTGAGGGTGACGGCGCCGCGCGCGACGGTGACCTCGAATTCGACGTCGTTGGCGGGTTGTGCGGCGGTGCTCACCGACCAGAGCGAAAGCAGGACGGCGAGCACCGCGCGCATGGGAGCATGGTACCCGGTTACGGATCAGCGGCGCTGGGTCAGACCGTGCGGGAAACGGTTCACTTTCTCGATCCCGGTGAGGTCGACGTCCTGCTCGTCCTCGCGAAGGGTGGGCGCGACACCCGTGGTCCGGACCAGGCCCTGCGCCGCGCGAACGGCCGTGAGCAGACGCCGGAAGTGGTGGCGGGTATCGAGCTGCTCGACCTCGAGCATCTCCGGGAAGTGCTCGCGGTCTTGCGGACCCTCGCGGACCTCGACCACGCCGAGCTTGCCGAAGTGATGGACCATGTTGTTGATCTGATCGGTGTAGCCCTTCGTACCGAGCGGCCGGATCCAGTTCGACCGCGAAGCGAAGGCGGCCTGCCGCTCCGCGAGCGGCAGCTTCTCGTCCATGACCTTGAGGTAATTCTCCTCCGTCAGCACGTCGTTGGGCACGCGCGCCGGCCAGAACGTCGGCACGTACGGATCGTACGTGGGTGTATAGCCGGAGCGGCAGCTGGCCGTGTCGGTCTGCCACGGGAGGGCCATCCAGCGCGTGATGCCGCCGGGGAGCTGGGCCGACAGCGGACCATCCGGCAGCGTCAACGCGGCGTCGATGGGCTGGGCGAGCTCCGGGTCCTTCCACCCTTTCTCGGCGTGCAGAAAGCGGAACGGCGCCATGTACATCGAGTCGGCACGGACCGGCCAGGTCATTTCGCATCCTGGATGAAACGCGTCGGCCAGGCAGTCGTCGAGCGAGGCTTTGGTGAGCGTCGCGGGCTGATCCACGACCGGCACGTCCTCGATGCGGCGCCACGGTTTCGGGACGGGCTCGTAATCCGCGTCGAAGTCGCCGTTGGCCCATTGCTGCAGGAAGCGGAGCTGCGTATCGGTGAGCTCCGCGTGCTGCCGCGGGGTGGCCGCGGGCGGAACGTTCATGGCATCGCCATACAGCCACGGCCAGGGGGTGGGCGAGTTGGAGTCGCGGTCGAAGACGCGGAACTGGTTGGCGATGGTGCGCCGCAGCTCGCGGTGCGTGTCGCCGGCCGTGGAGAGCCGCTCCAGCCACTCGGGCCGCGAGAAGTCCTGCGGCGACTGCCATCCGAAGGCGGCCGCGAAGCCGGCGTTCACCCACTGCAGCCGCGACATCCGTTCGAAGAGCGGCCGGATGTCACGCTCGAAGGAGGGCCGGACCGGCCGGGGGAGCATCCCCGCGGTGATGGCCACGTCGCGCATGAGGTCCCACATGGTGCGCACCGACTTCTGCATCGGCCCGTAGTTCGGCGGCCCCACGATCACCCAGGCCGGCTCCACGCGAAGCGTCTCGCCGTGGAACGTCACCGTGGCCGTGACCGGTCCGTCGGAGACGTCGTCGTGCCACCCTTCGTTGTTGGCGAAGGTGACGGCTTTGGTGCCGTCATACGAGGCGGACACACCGCGGCCGCCGAGGACGATCAATCGGCCCGCGTCGTCCGTCTGCAGCTCGCCGAGGTAGACCGGCTTGCCCATGAAGGCGCCGCTGTCGAAGGTGTGCTTCTTCCCTTTGCGCGATTTGCCGCTGATGCCGCGGTGGCCGGGATCGATGGTGAGCGCGGCGCGGTCGGTGATGGTGGCGTTGCGGAGCAGCGTCGGCGGCGCATCCGCTGCCTCGGGGATGTCGAGCGCGAGCTGGAACTGGTACCAGGAGGCTTTCTTGTTGGCGAGATGGACGTGCCACGCGATGGAGGCATCGTCCGCGGTGAGCTCGCGCACGGCCACGCCGGCCGCGTTCAGGCCGTAGATGCGGAAGCGCGCGGCCTGCCGCTTCAGCGCGCCCTGCGCGTCGCGGTAAAAGCCTGGCGGCTCCGGCGGCGGATTCGGGACTTCCGGGCAGAGGAAGAACTCGTCCTTGCTGTTGCCGACGCGCGCCACGCCGATGGACGGATGAATGGCTGCTTTCACGATGCGCGTGTCGAGGTCGCTGCTCAACGGATTGACGGGCCGCACCGGCCCCGGCTCCTCGGTGGAGACGCCGTTGACGTTGCGCCGTTGCTCCGCACTGGCGTGATAGACCACCTTGCGCGCGGCGCTGAGCGAGCCTTTCGGCTCGTGCTCCGCGAGCGCGTGCCAGGGGTTGAAGGCGAGGTTCTCCCCGTACGATGCCTGGCCCTGACGCTGGATGTCCTGTTGCGGAAGGATCAACGTGGCTACCTGCACGAGCGGACTGGTTTTCTCGCTCCACGGCTTGGTGGCCTCTTCGGCGCCAGGCATGCCACGCTTGTGGAACTGCACCATGAAGCGGAAACGTGCTTCGCCGGCGCGCATGCGGCGCTGGAGGTCGGGCCCGAGGTAGATCGGCTGATCGGTCGGCGCCACGGAGTCGGCTACCTGCTCCGGCAGCAGCTTGTACTTCACCATCCGCTTCGGCCCGAAGCCGTACGGCAGCCCGCTGGAGTACATCGAGGTGAGGACGCTGGCCTCCACCTTCTCCATCTCGTCGAGGATGCGTGCCGTATTCGGGTGGGTGCGCAGGTAGGGGTCGTAGTCGCCGTTGACCACGCCCGCCCTGGTGAACTCACACATGTCGGTGGCGGTGTCGACGAAGAAGACGTCGTGGTTCTGCATGAGGAAGTCCTGGGTATCGCCGCCGTCGATCAGCTTCGGCCCGTCTACCCCGAACAGCTTGATGCCGATGCCGAGCGTCGTGCGCAGGTCGGACCCGGCGGGCGTGTCGCTGGAGAAGCGCACCCACGTGTCGTACGACTTGCCGGCGAAGACGCCCACCCGCAGATCATCGGGGAGGTTGGGAACGATCTCGAAGCGGCCATGCACCACGCCGTGAATGCGGAGGAAGACCGGGCGCAAGGCGGGACTCTGCCCCTGCTTGATCCTCCCCTTCTGCACGAGGTCGACGAACATGTCCTTGAGCTGCTGTGCCGGATCCGCACAGTTCCATGACGCATCTGCAGGAGGCTTGGCCGCCATAAGTGAGTCCTTTCAGTTTTTGGGGTGAAGGCATGAAGTATAGCGGACTCTTCCTGCGGAAGGCCGCGGAACTTTACCGAACGCGCCGCGTTCCGCTGGATGGGGCGAGCGTCCAATAGGGAGCTTCAGTGACACAGCCCCTCCTGAGAGTTCTACGGGCGGTAGCTTTGGTAGGCATTCAGGAGAGCCGAGGGATCCTTTTGAACGGCTCTTGGACATTGAATATGGCAAGTGCGAAGGAGCCCGAATGCCCAATCCATGCAAGAGCTGCGGTGGTGCAGATAGAAGCGTCAGGAAAATCACGGTCTCGACCGATGGGACGCGGCGTGCGCTGTATCCCAATACGACATCATCGAGAGGTCCCAGGTCGGCCGACCGGTGCACGAGCGGATCGAAGTGGCCGCACGCTATCGCGTCAGTACACGGGCAGGCTCTTGCCTGCCTTGACGGCATCGGCGATGCGTCGCAACTGCTTCTCCGTGCAGGGCTGGCCCATGTCGGCGTCGAACCGGCAGTTCGGGTCGGCCGCCACGACCTTGAGCGGAGCAACGGCGGTTGCTCCGTCTCCCCAGTACAAGCAGCCCAGCAAGGTTTCACGGTACTCGCTCAGCAGTGGATCCTGGACCAAACCGCCTCGCAGCCGTTCGAGACTCTCGAGAAACGACGACGGGAGTGAGGAGCGAAATTCAGTCTTCCACTCCCGCGATCTGGATTCATCCAGCCACGCCGACTCCAGAAGCGTACGGCGATTCGTGTTCGTGACATAGGTGATCGTTGCCTCAGACACTTCGAGAAGCTTGGGATTGTCACGAGCCTCCTGCAACATCGCCGCAACCGTGTCTGCCTCGAAAGGCATCTCGAACTCGACCCGAAAAAACGACGTGCCGTCGAGCTCCTCCACCGAGGACATTGCCAGCTTGGTCTTGGCGTCGGTGACGTGTCTAAATCGTAGACCACGTGCGGCGCCACGATCCCATATGAGGAGGACGGTCTCCTGGCGGGCATCGGACAGCGTGACGACGTCCGTGGCCTCGTAGATGATGTTGTCTTTGGCATCACGAGCGACGACGTGCCGGCGAAACGCCTTTGCCAGCTCGGCCCTGTCGGCCGACCTCGTGGCAGGGCGCTCTGCCTCCTGGCCCGGTACGGCGTCGGGTTGCGTCACGGCAAAAATCGTTAGAAACAATGCAATCACAGAGTGCACGGTCATGTCCTCGGTTCAGCGTATTCCGAGCCGTCTCGACTCGATGGGCTCGTCAGTACAAGTCTCCTCGCCAAGAACCTGTCCTGGCGGTACGATCGTGCGCATGGTCAAGACGCAGAATGCACGCCAATTGATAACGCAGAGAATCAACGATAAGCGCTGGAAGCTCGTGGAGAATCTCATAGTCTCGCGACGCAGTGACGCATGAGAGCGTCATTTTTGTACTGTTCGGGGCTCGTGATCTGTTTGAACAGCAGTGACGTCAGACGGTAAACACGGACTCATTGCTATGATCGCATGCGGCACTGGTTCGACTTCAGAATTCAACTCCGAGGTCTCGGCGGTGACTTCGGCTTCTCTGCCAAAGGTGAGCTTCTGGACCGACGGCGCGTGCGAGCCGTTAAGAGATAGGCGACTACGATTGCTGTTACTGGCGGCAGCATTCGTCGCGCCGGCCCCGGATCGAACGACATCCAGTTCACGGAATCTGTCGCATTTAGGCTCATGATTGGATCCAATGCTACTTGTGTTAGAAAAATCAATACGACGGCAAGCACGACAGCAGAGATTCTGATGAATGTTGTGTATCTCGCCGTTGTGAGCCGAAGC
>JAXDJK010000221.1:0-7182 GCA_034665665.1 Acidobacteriota bacterium | reverse complement strand
CGATGGCGTAGCGGTCGGTGAGGTGGCCGTCGATGGTGGTGGGCATGCCCACACCGTCTTCGCCGAGCATGGAGATGAGGCGGGCGATGGTGGTGGCCAGCTTCTCGGGTGACAGCGCGGCGGGACCGAAGAGCGAGAGCTGGGCGCGGCGCGGGCGGTCGGGGTGGGCGGCGAGGGAGAAGCCGACGACGGGGGCGCCCGGCGGGGTCTGTTCGAGATCGAGCCGGAGGAGCGTCAGCATGGTCTTGACGTCGCGGGTCGGTGCGGGGAGGTCGATGGCCCGTGAGTGGTAGCCGTCAGGCTCGAGGTTCATGGTCAGCTCGAGCCGTTTGCAGGCGAAGCCCTGCACTTCCAGGCGCGCGGCTAGGCGGTCGAGGGCGGCGCTGGCGATGAAGAGGAAGGGTTCGAGCGCCACCAGCGGCCACTCCAGCTCCATCCCTTCGCGGAACTCCGGCGGCATGGCCCGCGGGATGAGTGGCCGCGGGTCGATGCCGCGGGCGGCGTAATGCAGCTCGCGTCCCAGCTCGCCGAGGCGTGAGGCCACTTCGGACTCCGGCAGGCGGGCCAGCTCGCCGATCGAGCCGATGCCCCAGCGCTGCAGCGTCGACGCCGCTTCCAGCGCCGGGGTGAGGCGTTGGAGCGGCAGGGGAGCGAGGAACTCCGCTTCGGTGCCGGGTGCGACGACCGTCGGCGATTTCGGCAGTTCCGCGGCCACACGTGCGGCCAGCTTGCTCGCCCCGATGCCGCAGCGCGCCGGCAGGCCGACCCCTTCGGCGGCGCGGATGGCCGCTTTGCCGAGCTCCAGCTCCGAGTCGAAATGCCGCTCCATGCCGGAGACGTCGATGAACACCACCCCATCGCCGTCGTCCTCGACGCGCGGCGAGAACGTCTCCGCCACCTCCAGCAGCGCTTCCTGCGCGGTGCGCTCGCATTCGGGATCGCGGCCGCGGGCGATCAGCTTGGGGACGATGGTCCGCGCCTGCGCCAGCGACAGGCCGGGACGGATGCCTTTGGTGCGGGCGCGGCGGGTGGCGGCCACGATGTGCGCCGCGCCGCCGTTGCCTTCCACGATGGCCAGCGCTTCGGGCAGCAGCTCCGGCTCGCTGCGGAGGCGGGCCGCGAGGGGGAACATCGGGACGTAGAGGCAGGCGATGCGGGTCATCGGGCGGGCCGCTTCTTGGGTTCCTCGGAGTTCCTCGGGGTTCCTCGGAGTTCCTCGGAGGCTCCGGTCCCGTTCAGCGGAGGAACCCGAGGAACTCCGAGGAACTCCGAGGAACCGCCTCCGGGCAGTCCTTCCAGCACTTGCAGAGACAGCCTGGTGGTCTCACCGGCCTTGCGATGGCGGTGCTTTTCGAGGCGGAGCTCGGTGGTGGCGCCGGCCAGCAGGCGGGGGGACTTGCCGCGGCCGAGCCACTGCAGGCGCGTCCGTTCGGCGACGATGACGGCTTCGGAGGCGGTTCCGGTGACCGGATAGGGGCTGGAGATGAGCAGGGCTGTTCCGTGCGCTTCGGCGGTGCGGGCCAGGCGGACCCAGGAGGCGGCTGGGACGCGGCGTCCGCGCACGGGTGGGAGGCCGAGATCGAGCACGACGAGCTGGAAGCCGGTGGCGGCGATCATCTCCACGCTCATGACCGCCTGCTTCAACGTCTTCGGCCGGATCCAGAGGAGGCGGCGGAGGTCGACACCGTCGGCTTCGGCGACCTGGGGATCGAAGTGATCGCCGAGGTCGACCAGGACGGCGGCTTCGCCCATGCTGGTGGCGGCGGCGAGGGCGGAGATGGCCACGGCGAAACGGCCGACGGAACTGCGCCGGCCGGTGAGCTCGACCATCTTCCCCCGCGGGAGGCCGCCACCCAGGAGCGTATCGAAGGCCGCGAGCGTAGTCGGCAGCGACTCTTCCCGCCGGACCTTCTCCAGCGCCTGCATCAGCTCCGTGGCGTTCATCACCTTCGCCGCGGCGGTGCCGGCGAGCGCGGCACGCAGCTTCGTGACTTCGTCGCGCTGCGGGCTTTCTACTGGTGGTGGATCGGGAACGAGGGCGGGACGAGGCCGTTCAGGCCACAGATCCAGCAGCCTGTATTGAGAATCGAGAGAACGGGCGGTGACCGGCACACGCATAACGTACGGCGGTAACGCAGCGTAATCAAGATGGGTTGATCGTGCACACCGCGGTTGTGCAGAGGCCAGTTGGCGGTTGGCGGTTGGCAGTTGGCGGTGGAACACGTCGGGGCGGATCGAACCGGCGACCGACAACTGCCAACCGCCAACTGGACCCTGCTATAATCCGCGCCGGATTCGGGTAACTATCTCCAAATGGACGCGAAATACGATTCGACCACGGTCGAGATCTTTGGTCAGGCGTATCACGTACGAGGAGATGGCGATCCGGACTACTTATTGGAGCTTGCGCAGTTCGTCGATACCAGGATGCGCGAAGTGGCGGCGCAGGTTGCGACCGTCGATCCTATGAAGATCGCGATCCTGGCGGCTTTGAACATAGCCGACGAGTTTTCCCGGTACCGGAAACAGCGGGAGGATGCCGCTGGAATATGGCTCGAGAAAACGGAGGAAATAACCGATCGCCTCAGCGAGGTAATAGGCTGAGCAACTGAGATTTTGAGTTGTATCGTTTCGGAGACCCTGCAGAGCACGTGCTGCATGATCTAGCCCTTGAACCGTACTTTCTTACTCGGGTGCCCGCGTCTCGTGTCTGGTGCACGCCTTCGTCCCGCAAGGGAGCTCAGAAGGTAGCCATAACGGCACGCGTAGGGCGCCCACCTGTCCTGTACAGGTTCCAGGTAAGACTCCGTCACACGGCTCAGGCGGGGTACTCCGAAATCCTTCCGGTCTGCGCGGGCCTCCCACAGGGAGGTTTTGATTGAATACCATCCAAGTTCTCATCGCGATCGGCGTGGGGATCGTCCTCGCCATCGCGTTGGCCCTCATCTGGGCCACGGTGTCCCGGAAACGGGCGGAGGCGCAGCAGGAAGAAGCACGCCGAACCGCCGAACGGATCATCAACGACGCGAACAAGCAGGCAGCATCACGAGTCAAAGAAGCCGACCTGGAGGCGAAAGAGAAGCTCCTCCAGATGCGGTCGGAGTTCGACAAGCAGGCGCAGCAGCGCCGTGAAGAGATCAAGGTCGTCGAACGCCGCCTTCAGCAGAAGGAAGAGAACCTCGACAAGAAGACGCAGCAGATCGACAGCCGCACGGCGGAAGTCGAGAAGCGCGACCGTTCTCTCAACGACCGCGAGAAGCGCGTCGAGGGGAAGGAAACGGAGCTCGAAGAACTGGTCGAAGCGCAGCGGCACAAGCTCGAACAGGTGGCCGGCCTCACGGTCGAGGAAGCCAAGCGCGAGCTGATCCGCGGCATCGAGAATGAAGCCAAGCTCGAAGCCGCGAACATCATGAAGCGCATCGAGAGCGAGGCTACCGAGCTGGGCAACCAGAGGGCGAAGAAGATCCTCGGTATGGCCATCCAGCGCATGGCCTCGGATTACGTGGCGGAGAACACCGTGTCGGTGGTCGACCTGCCCTCCGAGGACATGAAGGGCCGGATCATCGGCCGCGAGGGACGGAACATCCGCGCGCTCGAGCTGGCCACAGGCGTCGACCTGATCGTCGACGACACGCCGGAAGCGGTCATTCTCTCGGGCTTCGATCCGATCCGCCGCGAGATCGCCCGCATCTCGCTCGAACGGCTCATGCAGGACGGCCGGATTCACCCCGCTCGCATCGAGGAGCTGGTGGAGAAGGTCCGGCAGGAGCTGGATCAGAAGCTGTTCGAGGAAGGGGAGGCCGCTGCCTTCTCGCTCGGCATCACCGATATCCATCCGGAGGTGCTCAAGCTCCTGGGACGCCTGCGGTACCGCACCTCGTATGGGCAGAACGTGCTCATGCACTCGCTCGAAGTGGCGCAGCTGGCGGCGCTCATGGCCGTAGAGCTGGGCGTCGACGATTCGATCGCCAAGCGCGGCGGCCTGCTGCACGACATCGGCAAGTCGATCGACCGCGAGATGGAAGGCACGCATCTCGAGCTCGGCCGCCAGGTGCTCGAAAAGTACGGCGAGAAGCGCGAGATCATCCACGCCATGGAGTGCCACCACGGCGACTACGACCCGACGACCGTCGAGGCCGTCCTGGTCAATGCCGCGGACGCTCTCTCGGCCGCACGGCCGGGCGCACGCCGCGAGATTCTCGAGAATTACGTCCACCGCCTCGAGCGCCTCGAAGCGATCGCCAACCAGATGGAGGGCGTCTCGAAGAGCTTCGCCATCCAGGCCGGGCGTGAGCTTCGCATCATCGTCAACTCCGAGAAGATCTCCGACGAGCAGTCGATCTGGCTCTCGAAGGATGTGGCCCGGAAGATCGAATCCGAGCTGCAGTATCCCGGTCAGATCAAGGTAACGGTGATCCGGGAGATGCGGACCGTGGAGTACGCGAAGTAGCAGGTGGCAGCTCGCAGCTGTCAGCTCTCAGGGGTTTCCTGCGAGCTGACAGCTGATACCTGATAGCTAACGAAATGATCAGACTCCTCTACATCGGCGACGTCGTCGGACAGCCCGGACGGCGCGCGTTGCACCAGAAGCTCGAGCATGTGGTCGACCGCGAGCGGATCGACTTCACCATCGTCAACATCGAGAACGCCGCGGGCGGGTTCGGGGTGACGGAGGCGATCATGGAGGAGCTCTCGGAGCTTCCCATCAACGCCTACACCTCGGGCAATCACATCTGGGACAAGAAAGACTTCGTCGACAACTACGAGCACTACCCGCACGTGATCCGGCCGGCCAACTATCCGGCCGGCAATCCGGGCAAGGGTCGTGTGGTGCGGCAGACGGCCGGCGGGGTGAACGTGGCGGTGCTGCAGTTCATGGGCAACGTGTTCATGCCGCCGTGCGACAACCCGTTCCATTGCGCCGACCGCGAGCTCAAGGAGCTGGGGGATGTGGCCAAGGTGATCTTCGTCGACATCCATGGCGAGGCGAGCTCGGAGAAGCAGGCCATGGGACGCTACCTGGATGGCCGGGTCTCCGCCGTGGTCGGTACGCACACGCATGTACCGACCGCCGATGAGCGCATCCTGCCCCTCGGCACGGGGTACCAGACGGACGTAGGCATGACCGGCGCGTATGACTCGGTGATCGGCTTCCGTCCCGAGGAAGCGTTGCATCGCTTTCTCTTCAACACGCCGAAGAAGCTGGAAGTGGCCAAGCGCGACATCCGCCTCTCCGGCGTGATGATCGAGGTGGACGAGGAGACGGGCCGCGCGGTGCGGATCATCCGGATCCGCGAAGACCTCGGCGAGTAGTCGACGTGCGCCTTTCCATCGTCACGCTCGGCCACGTCCACAACGAGGACATCGAGAAGCTCACCACGCACTTCGAACATCTGGAACAGCTGGTGCTCGATATCGCCCCGAGGGAGCCGCTGGCCAAGCATCGGGCGGAACTGAACCGCGCCATCGATGCGGCGTCGACGGACTGGATCCTGATCATCCGGGAGCGGGAGACGATCGATGAGGCGCTGGCGGCGGAGATCGCCAGGGTGATGGCGGATGGGAAGGCGCGCGGCTTCCGCCTCCGAGCCGTTCCTTATTACGCGGGGCAGCCGCTGCAGCTCACGCGCGATGACGGCGAGGTGAGGCTCTTCCACCGGCGCAGCTACATGCGCTATGCCGACAAGGGGGAGTGGGAGGAGCTGACCATTCAGGGCACGGTCGTCCGCTTGGCGAGCGCGTTGCGCTCCGTGACGTTTGCGACGCCGGAGGAGCATGAGCAGCAACTTGCGCGGACGGGGACGAGGCATTCGTATCCGCGGCGCGTGCTCGTGTTCCTCGGCTACGCGCTCGGTGCGCGGGTCCGTGACCGGAACACGCTTCGCTACCTCTGGATCGAAGCGGCCTATACCCTGCCCGGATCGTGACGGCGCTTACGCGGTCGCCAGGACCATCGGGGCACGGCGTGGTGCCGAGCGGATCGTTCCGTTCGCACGGAACTGCCGCGGCGACATGCCGTACCGGATGCGGAATTGTTGTCGGAAGTAGTTCTCCGAATCGAATCCGCAGCGGCGGGCTACCTGCGAGACGCGGATGTTCCCGGTCTTGAGCAGGCGGGCAGCTTTCTCGAGGCGTTTCTCCTTCAGGAACTGGCTGAGGAGACGCCCGGTGACCCGATGAAAGCGGCCCGAGATGTACTGCCGTGTGTAGCCCAACTCTTTCGTTACCGCTTCTACTGTTACTTCCTCATCTGCACGAAGACGACGACGTACCGTTCTGATGAGCGTGCGAAGCAGGCCGTCCATAATTGATCTCCTCTGACGCCGGCCGTTGAATGACTCCGCCACCCGCTGTACCCTGCTGGAGCCGCGGCGGGTGGGTGCTACGAGCTTTTTTGGATGGAAACAATGATAGCGCAAAACGCGGCTGGGGGGTGTAATTGTGGAGGATTTTAATTTTCTGAAGGGCGTTCCGCTCTTCGTGGAGTTCGAAGCGGACGAGCTGAGCCAGCTTCAGCGTGCGCTTCATCCTACGCATTTCGGGCCGGGTGACGTGATCCTGGAGGAGGGGAACGCGAACCGGGCGTTGCATATCGTAAAGAGCGGACGGATCCGCGTTACACGCCACGTGCAGGACCGCGAGGTGTCGCTGTGCGACCTGATGTCGGGCCAGACGTTCGGCGAGCTGTCGATCATTGAAGACGGCGTGGCGTCGGCGACGCTGAAGGCGGTCACGGAAACGGAAGTGCTGTCGATCTCGATGAACGATCTGGCGGCGTTCCTCCGCGAGAAGCCGGCCGCGGCCGCGAAGTTCTGGCGCGAGATCGCCATCGATCTGCGCCGCCGTCTGTTGCAGACCAATGACGTGGTACGCAGTTATTTCGAAGTGAATCGCGCCCTGATCGAGAACCCCACGTTTCGCGAAGCGTACGCGATGTGTAACCGGTAGAGACGATGCCGCATCCCTGTGTGTGGTTTTAAGCGAGACATCGCGTTAGCGGCACCCGAGCAAGTGCCAAATGTGACTTATTGACGGATAGCCACCTTCGACCTACATTCAAAGCACCGGATTTGAATGAGCTAGGGGGCTGCGATGTCGAAGCTGCGGCGTGTTGCTGTCTTTGTGATTGCCTTGGTGATTCTTATTTCTGTTCCCGCGAACGCTTGTCCCTGGTGCAGGTAC
>JAXDJK010000220.1:0-4321 GCA_034665665.1 Acidobacteriota bacterium | reverse complement strand
CACCACCGGCTACCGTACGGGCCCCCCTCCGGGGGCCGGAGCGTGTACGGGGCTGGGGTCAGGTCTTCGGTTTGCCCAAAAACGAAGAGCGAAGACCAGACCCCGGCGCGTCCATGGGCGGGGTCAGACCTTCGGTTTTCGTAAACGAAGAGCGAAGGCCTGACCCCGGCGTATCCGGTTATCGGGTCAAAACAGCCCCCTCCGGGGGCCGGGGGCGTCGACGGTACGGGGTCCGTCTACGGCTGGGGTCAGGTCTTCGGTTTCCCCAAAAACGAAGAGCGAAGACCTGACCCCGGCGCGTTAGCGCTTTTTGGGGCCCTTTTTCGGGCGGAAGGGGGCGCCGCCGGCGGGTTTGCGGGGGAAGGGCGGTCGGTCGTTGCCGAAGTCGCGACGGGGGGGTCGGTCCTGGCCGCCACCACCGCCGGCGTAGGGCGGGCGGGCGGGGCGGTCGTTGCCGAAGTCGCGGCGGGGCGGGCGGTCGTCGGTGAATTCGCGGCGCGGGGGACGGTCGGGGTTATACGGGGGGCGCGCGGGGCGGTCCTGGCCGTAGGGCGGACGCGCGGGGCGGTCCGCGTTATACGGGGGACGCGCAGGCCGATCCGCGTTGTACGGCGGACGCGCGGGACGGTCCGCGTTATACGGCGGGCGGGCCGGGCGGTCGGCGTTGTATGGGGGACGCGACGGGCGATCCTGGTTGTAGGCCGGGCGAGGCGGACGGTCATCGCGGGGGCGATCGTAATCGCGACGCGGGGGGCGTTCGTCGAAACGGCGGAGGGGTGGGCGCTGTTCGGGGGGCGGGTCGCCGGCGCCGGCACGGCGCATGTTGACGGGGCGGCCGCGGAACTTGGCGTGGCCGACTTTTTCGAGGACGAGGTCCGCCACGTCCTCCGGCACGGTCACATAGGTGATCTCTTCGCGGATGTCGATCGGACCGATGTCGCGGCCCGGGATGCCGGCTTCGTTCGCGATCGACCCGACCACGTCGGCCGGACGGATCCCATCGGCGCGGCCGACGGCCATCGACAGACGGACCTTCTTCTCATCACCCTCCTCACCCTCACGATCTAACTCTTCGCGGGGAGGCCCGGTGAACGACGGGCGCGCGGCGGCGGGCTGGCGGTACGGCGCCGAAGCCGAAGGGGGATTGTAAGGAGGAGCAGCAGCGGCGGCCGTGCGGTTCGCCGCTTCATCGCCTGCCGAGGAGCCGAGCACGCGTGAGCCATTGGCCATGCGTGCGGCCGCGGCGGCCACATCGGCCATGTCGAACGGACCTTCATCCACCAGCTGCTCGATCAGCTCGACGTACAGATCGAGATCGCCCTGCTGCAGATTCTTGCGCAGCGCTTCCTTGAACAGCGACACCCGTCGCGCGGCCACGTCGGCGCCCGAGGGCATCTTCATCGGCTTGATCGCGCTGCCGGTATAGCGCTCGATCTCGCGCATCATCCGCCGCTCGCGCGGGGTGATGAACAGCGTGGCCACGCCGCTGCGGCCCGCGCGGCCGGTGCGGCCGATGCGGTGCACGTAGACCTCGACATCGTGCGGCACGTCGTAATTGATCACGTGCGTGATCTGCTCGACGTCGAGACCACGCGCGGCGACGTCGGTGGCCACGACCACCTCCACCTGCCCGGCACGGAGGCGGCGGATCACGTTCTCGCGCATGGCCTGATTCATGTCGCCATGCATCGCGGACGCGGCGAACCCGCGCCCTTCCAGCTTCTCGGCCAGTTCGGCGGCGCCATTCTTCGTACGGCGGAAGATCAGCACCGCCTCGTTCTCTTCGAGCTCGAGCAGCTGCGTCAGCACTTCCAGCTTCTGCCCTTCCGACACATTGAGGAAGCGCTGCTCGATGGCCGGCGCCGTCATCTCGCGGTGCTCGATCTCGATCCGTTCCGGATTCGTGAGATAGCGCTTGGCGATGCGCAGCACTTCATCCGGCATCGTCGCGGAGAAGAGCGCGGTCTGGCGGGGCGTCGGGGCAGCCGCCAGGAGCTTCTCGACCTCCTCGATGAAGCCCATCTTCAGCATCTCGTCCGCTTCGTCGAGGACGATCATCTTCACCGCGCCGAGGTTGAGGACGTTGCGGTCCAGCACATCGATGAGACGGCCGGGCGTACCGACCACGATGTGTGCGCCGCGCTCCAGGCGCTTGAGCTGGTGATAGATCGGCGCGCCGCCGTACACCGGCAGCACGCTGATGTTGCCGAGCCTCGCGGAGTAAGTGTGAATCGCCTCGGCAACCTGCATGGCCAGCTCGCGCGTGGGCGCGAGCACGAGCGCCTGCGTATCGCGCGAGGCAGGATCGATCAGCGAAAGCATCGGCAGGGCGAAGGCAGCGGTCTTGCCGGTGCCGGTCTGCGCCTGACCGATGAGGTCTCTGCCGCTCAGGAGGACCGGAATGGTCCGTACCTGAATCGGCGTGGGCGCCTCATAGCCGAGATCGGCGAGGGTCGCCACCAGCTCGTCGCGCAACCCGAGCGACGCAAAGCTGGTTGTGTTGGTGGGGACTTCGGACATTCGTACCTCCCAGTAGGCGGCGCACTGTATCAGGTCCGCCTCAGGCGGACGCGTGTGCCACGGTCATCGCCAGCTCTTCCTGAGGCATGGCGAAGTAGTAACCCTGGATCAGATCGATACCGAGATCACGGCAGGTTTCGTACTCCTCGATCGTCTCGATCCCCTCGGCGATGGTCTTCGCACCAATCTTGCCAGCCAGCTCCACCAGCATCTTCACGAGGTCCTGCTTGATCGGCTCGTCCGCGAGCGTGGAGACCAGGCCCTTGGTGACCTTCAGGTAATCAGGACCGATCGCGGCGATCGCTTCGAGCGACGCATAGCCGGAGCCGGCGTCGTCGATGGCCACCTCGATCCCCTTCTCCCGGAACTCCTTGAGCAGCTCGCGAAAGACCGCGTAATCCTCGATGGCCGCACGCTCGGTCAGCTCGAAGACGAAGTGGCCGCGGTGCTCGGCAAAGTACGACACCATCTCGTGAATGCGGAACTCGGCCTCGCCGAACATCTCCGCCTCCAGGTTCAGCAGGAACTTGCGGTCGAGCAGATCGACCTGCTTGAGCCGCCGCAGCGCGTTCTCCAGGGCGATCGCTTCGAGCGCCCAGGCCAGCTTGGCCTCGCGGGCGAAGGAAAAGAGCATGTCGGAATTGCGGAACGAAGAGTTCGCGGGCCCGCGGGTGAGGATCTCGTAGCCGAAGACGGTCCGGTCCTGCGCGCGGACGATGGGCTGGAAGAGCGTGGTCACACGCTTGCGACGGATGATGTCGCGCAGCTCGCGGGTGAGCTGCTTCTTGCGCTGCTGTTCGGCGTCGCGGACGGCGTCGGTGGCCATGCGCATGCCGGAGTAGACCTGGCGCTCCAGACGGATCTGCGGGCGGTAGTCGATGCGTGCGGCACCGACGAAGAAGCCGACGCGATCGCCGGCCATGCCGGGAAAGCGCTTGCGCACGGATTCGATCAGCTTCTGGCGCAGCTCGTTCGCGGTGGCGTCGGAGGCCTTCTCCTGGGTGAGGTCCTGGCCGCGCGTTTCGTAGAAGACGTAGAAGCTGGAGCCGCCGGTGCGGTGCGCCGCGACGACGGCGTTGCGGAAGCGGGCCTTCGATTCGGCGGAGACGACATTGCCGACCTGGGAGAGGAGCTCGTCGAAAAACGCCCAGCCGTATTCGGCTTCGATTGCTTCGAACTGCTCGATGTCGATGAAGACGATCCCGAGCTCGCACTGCTCGATGAGCATCTCTTTGACGCGGTCGAGGACGATCGGCAGTGACGGCAGGCCGGTGGCGCGGTCCAGGAGGAGCGCTTCGAGAGCGCTGCGGCCGGCCTGGGCGGCTTCCGTGCGCTGTTCCCGTCCGCGGGCGAGCACGGTGCCGATGCGCCGGACCACTTCGCTGCGGTCGAATGGTTTGACGAGGTAGTCGTCGGCGCCGACCTGCAGTCCGGTCAGGCGATCTTTGACGTCGCCGCGGCCGGTGACGAGGATGACGCCGATACGTGAGGTGCGCTGGACGGCTTTCAGTGCCTGGCAGACTTCCCACCCGCTGCGCCTGGGCATCATGACGTCGAGCAGGACCGCGTCCGGCATGCGGGTCTGGGCGATCGAGAGCGCTTCCTCGCCATCGCGCGCGACGAGGATCTCGCAGTCGAGTGGTTTGAGGTACGTCGTTAAAAGAAGGACGACATCTTCGTTGTCGTCGGCAATCAGCACGACTGGACGCGGCATAACTGCCGTGGATGATTGCGGAAAACAGGCCAGTTCGCTAGGGGTTCTTTGAAGTTCCTCGGAGTTCCTCGGAGTTCCTCGGAGTTC
>JAXDJK010000219.1:0-6295 GCA_034665665.1 Acidobacteriota bacterium | reverse complement strand
CCCCGCCCCCGACGCTCGGGATGACAACTCAAACCGTGGCGAGCGCGGGGAGGGTGGTTTCGATGCGCTCCCACAGCCCGTCGAAGACGACCGGCAGCCCGCCCGGATGGGAGGGCAGCATCTGCCGCGAGCCTTCGACGCCGAACACGCGCACGTACTCCGCGCGGCCCGCGAGCGCGGCGCGCAACTCGCTGTCGATGAGGCCGCCGGTGGAGGGGTTGAGCGCGCCGGCGATGCCGTCGATGAAGACGACGCGCACGCTGCCGGGCAGCTCGGCGACCTCGGCGGAGATGCCGGCGGCGATGTAGTGGGCGGTGTAGGGGTACTTGAGCATGACCAGCCGCTCGGCGCGGCCCTCGTTCTGCGCTTCGATGAGCTCGCGGAAGCGGTCGAACTTCAGCCGCTCGGAGCCCTTCAGCGCCAGCAGGCCGAAACGGTCGCGGGCCAGGATGCGCACTTTGCCATGCTCGCGGCGCACGCAGACGGGGGAGTTGAAGTAGGGTCGCTCTTCGCCGATCTCGTGCACGGTGGTGAAAAGGCCGATCAGGCGATCGTGAAAGTCGCCGCCGCCGCCGCGCTCCTTGGCCGCGAGATCGGTGTCGACGATGCGTGCCGCGACGGGGTCGCGGAGCCACGTGGTGGGGCAGCCGTCGCGGCGGGAGACGATCCGGAAGTCGAGGTCCTCGCCCGTACATCTGCGCAGCGCATCGCGGGCGATGCGCTCCTCGAGGTCGAGGTAGGGGAGGCCGGTGTAGGCGCGCAGCAGGGCTTCGTATTCGTCGACGGCGTCGCGGTTCACGAGCGGATGCCGGAGCGCGCGCAGCGAGGCCATCACCGATTCATTGACGCCGGTCACGCGTGCGGCCATGGCGGCGAAGAAGATGCGGTCTTCGATGGTGATCCCGCTGAGGGGCATGGCGTCGATGGTGATGGGCAGGTGCTCGCGGATCTCGCGGACCATGGCGAAGCGGGCCGCGGAGACGTCGGCGGCGTCGGCCACGAGGGCGCGGCGCGCTTCCATGACGTCGTCCTCGGCATGGCAGAGGATGCTGTACTCCTCGATGGACTGGCCGGGGTCGAGGATCACCCGCAGGCGTACGTCGTAGCCGGAGTCGAGCAGCTCGCGCGCCAGGAAGCCGGCCTGCAGGAGGTTGAAGTTGGCGTCTTCGCGGAAGTGGATGGCCTGGCCGCGGCCTTCGATGAGCAGGATGGCGTGGCGGCGCATCAATCCTCCGCCCTCGCCAGGGTGACCACGCCGTCGTGCTCCGCCGCCACGCGCCAGTAGGTGCACGGCCGGGCGTCGTCGTCGTACCAGGGGGAGAAAAAGTCGAGGAACGCGCAGTCGGTGACGGCGGTGATGGTGTGCAATTCGTCGTGCAGCACCGTCGGCGTGTCGTCCGGCCCCAGCTCGCGCTCGCCGCGGTCTTCGGCGGCGCCGCCTGGTTTTGCGATCAACGTCCGGATGCGCATGCGGCCGCGCAGGACCTTGCAGACCACGGTCATGCCCGGGTGGTCGTGCAGGGGGATGGCTGTGCCGGCGCGGAGGCCGAAGAGGGTGGCGTGGGCGGCGTCGCCGTCGAAGAGCTCCACGCTGGACCAGACGTCTTTGCTCGGCGCGGAGAGCAGGTTCTCGAGCGCAGAATCGTCGAGGCGGAGGGGATCGAGCAGCGCGAGCACGTCCTCCGACCCTGCGGCGAATTGCGCTGCACGTTCTGCAACACGGGACAAAGACACGTGGGGACTCATGGGCGGACCGATGGCTCTATGTTACTGCGGTTTCAGGACGCGCCGCCGTACCTCCTCGGCACGCGCGTGGATCTCGTCGTACGAGTCGCCGGCAATCTCGAGCTGCCCGAGGACCACGCCGAACTCGCTCATCGGCTTCACGTATTCGTCGTCCGCGCGGAAGAGACTCAGCTCCGGGATGGTCTCGGCGACGGAGTAATCGGCGAGGTTGCCGGCGTAATCCTCCGCGAAGGTGATCAGGTTGAACTGTCCGGCCACGCGGCCGGTGAGTTGCGGCAGCCCGCGCGGCGGCAGGCCGCAGGCCACGTCTGCCACGGCTTCGAAGATGGAGGCGCCGAGCACGGGATCGTAGATGCCGGCGAAGCAGACGGCGGCCCTGCCGTTCACCTCCGTGAGACGCAGGCCGTCCGCGGTCTGCCACAGCTCGATGTTGAAGAAGCCGTCGGTGAACTCGAAACGGCGGATGGCGTCTTTGGCGTAGCGGGTCATCGCGTCCTGCGCTTCGGCGGCGAAGCGCGAGGGGAGGGAGAAGTTGTCGATGATGCGCGTGCCCGGGTAGGTGTTGGTGTCGGTCACGGCCCAGATGTGCGTCTCGCCATCCTGCACCCATCCCTCCACCGTGACCTGCGGTCCTTCCACGAACTCCTCGACCAGCATCATGTCGGCCGTGGCCAGCGGGTACCGCGTGGTGTCGACGGCACGTGCGAACAGCGGGTAGTACTGACGCGACCAGCGCGGGTACTCCACACGGGCCAGCTCCATGGCGCTGGCGAGCTGCGCGTCGTTCTCCAGCTTGAACCCGAGCAGCCCCAGCTTCAGCCACGGCGCCTTCAGGAACGACGGGTACCCGATCTGCGGCGTCTCCCCGTGCAGCGGCAACGCCTCGCAGCGTATCGGATCGCTCTCGCGGCGGCGGGCGTAGTACTTGTGCAGACAGAGAAATACCGCTTCCGGTGTGGGCCCGCGCAGGTTCAGCTCCTTCGCGATGACCGCCGCGATCAGATCGCCGAGGTCGTGGGTGGACAGCACCGCGTCGATGTTTGCGTCGCGTGCGAACACGAGCGCCCGCTCCAGATACTCGCGTGGATCGAACTCCGGCGTCGGCTGCCAATGACTCGGCGCCGCCTCGAAGAACACGTACTCATGACGGTTATCGCGCGCAAACGAGTGCCGATCGAACGCATCCGGCAGGATGACCAGGATCTTCATGGACTGGACAGGATTATTGCGCCTGGAGCGAGCAAGGTCTACGCGAAGCGTTTGGAGTGCGGCGCTTTCCCGCCGCTCTTGTACAGCCACAGGCGCTGCCGATGGCACCACGCTACATCCACGCGAGTGCCACGGGCGCTGCTCATGGCTGTACAAGAGCGGCGGGAAAGCGCCGCACTCCAAACGCTTCGCGTAGTCCGGGACGCTTTAGGCGGGGACGTTGCCGGGCGGGAAGCCGAAGGACATGCGCACCGCGGAGTACTCCGGCGGCACCGAGCCATCGCGTGCGCGGATGGTGAGGGGCGCCTCCACGAGGGCCTGGTACGTCGGCGGGAGGTCCGAGGCACGCGCGGCGGCGAAGAGGGTGATCAGCGGCGGCTCGCCTTCCTTGAAGACCACCGGCCGCCGGCGCACCAGCACGAGCCCAGCCTCGGCCAACCCGACCAGCACCCGCTCCACCTGCACCGTCGGGAACACGAACGCGAAAACACCTCCCGGCGCCAGCACCCGCGAGGCGGCCAGCGCGTAGTCCGCCACCGAGCCGCGGATCTCGATCCGTGCCGGCACGGCCTGCGGGTGCTCGGCCTCCGTCGCCGTTCCGGAGGGCCAGTAGGGTGGGGAGCCCGTCACGAGATCGAACGCGGCCTCGGAAGCCAAAACAGAGGGATCGCGCAGGTCGCCCTGGTAAAGCGTGAAGCGCGACTCCAGCCCGTTGTAGCGAACGCTCTTGCGCGCCAGGCGGATCGACATTTCCTGCGCTTCCACGGTGCAGAAGACGGCGCCCGGCAGGCGCCACGCCGCCACCATGGCTACCGAGCCGATGCCGGAGCCGAGGTCGGCGGCCCGGTCGACGCGCGGCGCGCAGATCGTGCCGTACCAGGCGGTGAGCACGTCGTCGGTCGAGTAGCGGTGCCCCTTCGCGTACTGGAAGATGCGGTAGTGCCCGCAGAGGAAGTCGCGGGTTTCCCCCTCCTCGGGCTCGACACCACCGGGCGGGACGGGACCAGGGCGGCGCCAGCCGCGGTAGGAGCGTGGATCGTCCATCGCCCGAAGGATAGACTGGCGGGCATGGCAGACTCCAAACTCGTCTGGACCTCCGACCCCGACGCGGCCAAACGCCTCCGCGAAGACGGCAAGCTCGAAACCGCCAGAGACGCGGAGCCCGGCAAGCAGACCATCCGGGTCGGCCTCGACAAAAAGCGGCGCAAGGGCAAGACCGTGACCATGGCCTTCGGCTTCCAGCACACCCCGGACGCGCTGGCCGCTCTGGCCACCCACCTCAAGAAGCGCTGCGGCGCCGGTGGCACCTCCGCACCCGGTGAGATCGAGATTCAGGGTGACCACGTGGTTACGATCACTGCCGAACTGGCCAAGCTCGGCTATCGACTGAAATAGCCGTGTTCGATGTATGTTCTAATAACTACATTGATCGGGTCCGGCACAGTCATGGCTATCGGGGGCAACGAGGATAAGCGGCCTCACCGCTCGTCCATCCTCGGCACGTTCATCGAGCGCGCCGGCGGCGCGGACGCCCGCATCGTGATCATCCCCTCCGCTTCGGTCGAGCCCGTCGAGCGCGCCGCGACCTACACCCGCATCTTTACCGAGCTCGGCGCGATCGACATCCGCACTGTGCATGCCGAGGTCGGGGTCTCGCACGATGAGCGCGAGGCCATCCGCGGCGCCAGCGGCATCTTCGTCACCGGCGGCGAGCAGGAGCGGCTGATGGAGTTCCTCCGGGCCGGCGACTGCATCGAGGCCATCCGTGAAGCGGTTCAGCGCGGTGCGGTGTATGCCGGCACCAGCGCGGGCGCGTCTGCCGCGTCGGCCACGATGATCGAGTCCTCGGAAGACGACTACGTCGTGCTTTCCGAAGGCATCGGCCTCATCCCGCACGCCATCATCGACCAGCACTTCGGCGAACGGCAGCGCCTGCCGCGTCTCGAGGTCGCCGCGAAAGCGCACGGTCTGACGGGCATCGGTGTTGACGAGAACACCGCCATCGTCTGGAGCGGCACCGGCGAGGTGCGCGTCGAAGGCGTGGGCAGCGTTACGATCGTCGATCGCACGCACCACATCCACGTCCTGAAGGCGGAGTAGCAGTTCCTCGGAGTTCCTCGGAGTTCCTCGGGACCGTCGCTACAAATCCGAGGAACTCCGAGGAACTGCCTCTAACTCCGAGGAACCGCCCTTCACCCCGCCCGCTTCGGCACGCGCTTTTTGTTCAGCAGGATGGGCCGCTTGGTGCGCAAGTCGAAGCCGTAGCCTTCCGGCAGGATGTGCATGAGGGAGTCGGAGATGGCGATGACTTCGTCATCGTGCACCTCGGGGGCGCTGGAGTGCGTGACGGCGCCGTCGAAGACGAAGGCGGCCCCTTCGCCCACGACGGTGAACTCCTTGCCGGGCTGGACGTCGATGGCCGTGTTCTCGTCGATACCGATGCCGAGGATCTGCGGATTCTGGGCGAAGACCACCAGCAGCCGGCTCACCCGGCCGCGCTGCGCAAAGTGGGTATCGATGACGGTGTCGCGCCAGTACCCGAGGCCCGGCGCGAGGCGGACGTCGGCCCGGCGGACCGTGCCGCGATCGCTGCCGCCGATGATCATGGTGGAGCTCATCGCCGCCGCGCCGGCGCTCGTGCCGCCGACGGTCAGTCCTTCATTCCAGAGCCGGTGCCGCACTTCTTCGCCGAATGGCGTGCCGGCGATGACGCTGGTCAGGCGGAGCTGATCGCCGCCGGTGAAGAAGACGCCAGTGGCGCGGCGTACCGCGCGAATCAGGTCGTCGTTCTCGGCGTCCGTCCGGTTGTGCACGTGCGCCTCGAAGACCTCCGCGGCGCCGAGTTTCTCCAGGATCTGCTTGTATTCGCGCTCACGGGCATTGGTCTCTTTGGACGGCGTACCGCAGACCACGAGGCGGGCCCGCTTGCCGCCGCACATCTTCACAAAGTGCGGGAGGATGGTCATGTCCTCCGGATCCATGTCGCGGTCTTCGTGACCGCCGATGACCAGCATGCGGCCGACCTTGCGGTCCGACGTCAGGCTGGACGTGCGGCGTTTCACGACCGGCTTCGCCGACTTCTTCGCTGCCCCGGCGGACTTCTTCGCTGCACCCTTGACTGCCATCGATTCCCCTTCTCCCGATATCGCTCTTGCCGCAGCGGCGTGCCGTCGCGGATGACCAGCTCGCCGCCGAGGATCAGGTGCCGCAGCGTGAGCGAGCCGGCGTCGAGCAGCAGCACGTCCGCACGTTTGCCCTTCTCCAGCGACCCTGCATCGTGCAGCTTCAGCACCCGCGCCACATTCTTCGTCGCCAGCGCGAGCGCTTCTTCGAGTGGCAG
>JAXDJK010000218.1:0-10511 GCA_034665665.1 Acidobacteriota bacterium | reverse complement strand
GACGAGATCGAGGCCGAGGTGCTGGCGGACCTGGCGGACCCGGCCGCATGGGATGAGCCGATCGACGTACCACCTTCGAAGGCACCACGCCTTGGATGGGTCGCTCGCGGACGGCACCTCGAGCTCGCTGCCCGCTTTCACGTTCTCTCGATCCTCCACCGTCTCGGCGCGGAAGCAAGTTTGACGAATTCCTATCGTGACAGCGTCGACGTCACGGTCGTGCAGGCGCCGGGTCGCGCCGCCACGCTCGACGTGAAGACGCTGGTTGGCACCAACACCTGGTTTGTCGAGCCCTTCCCCGCGCGCAAAAACCACTACGTCACGTTCGTGGTGTTTCCGGAAGACGCCGCGAAGAATCCAGACACTGCACCGGACGTTCTCGTCTTTCCGTCGGTGCGATTGAAGGAACTGCTCGGCCACGAGACGGGTGGCGTGAACGTTCGGGCGCTCGCGCGCGAGCTGCGTATCACCGATCCCTGGCAAAAGCTGATCACCCAAGCCGCCTGACGGTCGCGCGCTCCGTCAATGAAAGTTGTGGCTGTGCACGTCGTCAGGCCTTCCAGGGGCCAGAACTTTTCAGCGCCTACCGAGGCCGCTCGGCAGACCTCCGGGGTGGACGACAGCCTGCAGCAGGCTGGTTGCCGGTCATCTGATGATGACGAGAGACGCGTTTAAGGTTCTGTTCCAGTCCGCGCTCGAAACTGCCGCGGACAACGCCAGCAAAATGTTCGGCCGGGCGGTGCCCCGCGTCTTTGAGATCGAGATGCATGGCTTGGCGCCTACGTCCAGAACGTTGACGGTGGACGAGGCGTTTGACGAGATTTATCTGGAGCCTGCGCGCTTCTATCGAGTGATCGATCTTGCAGTGCTTCGCGTGAGTGGAGAGGTGACGACGATCTTCATGCGCGTCAGCGGCCACTCGCCTGATACGTTCGAAAAGACCTGGAATCAGCCAGTAGGCAGTGGGCCGTTCAAACAACTGCTTCAATGAAAGTCGTGGCTGTGCACGTCGTGCAGGCCTTCCAGGGGCCAGAACTTTTCGGCGCGCACGAGCCGTGAGCCGTCACATTCACCGTGAGCCCTGACACGCAGTCCTGGCCTTCGTCACGCCACACCGCCCCTTCGTCACATCGTCACGGCTCTTCATCCCGCGTCACCGCTCCGTGTGCGCGGGACGCCGGGAGCGACGCGTATAAAGGGTCGAAGCAGTCAATTTCATTGAAGGAGAGCGAACATGAAACGAGCAGTGTTGATCGTAGCGGTCGCGGCGCTTTGCGTCGCGGGATCGGCCATGGCCCAGGATCGCAGCGGCGGCCTGATCGGCAGTGGAACGCGGGCCGAGGACAGTGGCCAGGTGATGGGCAGCGGCGGGTTCACCATGACGACCCCGGACCAGTACATGGGCAGCGGCGGACGGACCGCGGATGATGGCCAGAGCTTCGACAGCGGCGGGCTCATTGGCAGCGGAACGCGGGCCGGGAACAGCGGCCAGATATTTGGCAGCGGAACGAGGGCTGAGGCCAGCGGTCAGATATTTGGCAGCGGCTCCCGCGTGACCAGCCGGGACGGCGGCTACCTCGGCAGCGGCCTGTCGGTCCTCGAGCTCCGCCTCTTCGACGGATCGAGCCTGCTGGTGGTGAGCTCGGACGAAGGGATGTTCGTCATCCGGATCGAAGAATACGCGCACTACGATTCTCTGTAAGGGATCTGCGACCTCGGCCTGTCACGGCCGGAGGTCGCGGGTGTGAGCCCCGTCGGCCCCGCGAATCTAAACCACTCATGCTCGGAGAGGGCGCGGCGTTTGTGTTTTGCGGCGGCGCGAAATGCGAAACCGACCCGCACAAGGTTTCGCACAAGGTGCGAGTTTCAAAAGCCGCGAAACACGCAAAATAACAGTGCGAATACGAACATTCCACGCGAACGAGGCCGTCGTTTCGCGCTAAAAGCGACCGGAGAGCAACGCGAACGCCGCGCACGTTCTGCTCCTCGTCCTAGATGGCGCCGAATCGCTGCGGCAGGCGGCTCGCTCGGGCAGAGCACGGACATCACAGGCTGTTGAACCATGCGCCAGCTGCGATGCGGGCATGCTGCTCTACATCACGAACACCCGGATTACCGATGTGCGGGCCCACGTGATCTCACTAGCAGACCTCGTCCGACGAGGACGTCGACACGCTCGATCTTCGCCAGCTCAACTGATGAAGAACTCGTCCGTCGCAACACGTTCAATCCGCCGTGTCGTTCGACGCCGCTGCCCCCTTCCGCCCGCGCGGCGCGAGCGGCCAGCGCTGCTCTCTCCGCACTTTCACCAAGCTGCGCTCGAAGCAGCGCGGCTCCTCGAGAGCGAGCCATTCTGCGAAGCTTAGCGCGAGACCGTCGCGGCGGACTTTGTGCAGCAGGCTATTGATCCGTTCGTTCAGGGAGAAGCCGCCGATGTCGCCGGGATCGAGCTCGGCATCGATGAGGAAGGCGTCCAGCCTGGCGGCGGTGAGGCAGGCCACGGCGATCAGGCGCAGCTCCCTCGGCGTGAGCGTCTCCGCGCCGGGCTGCAGGCTCCTCGTCTGCTCACGCGTCGCCGGGCCGCCGGCGATGGCACCGAGCTCACGGCGGAAGAACCGTAGCAGTTCCTCGAGCCCGCGCTGCCGGTCACGAAAGTCGATCCAGACGATGTCCCGCAGCAGCGGCGGGAACTCGACCGGCTCGAGGAGCAGCGGGACGACGACCGTGCTGCGGCCGGCCATCGCTGCCATCCATTCCTTCGTCACCCAGTCCGAGCGAAGGGAGGCCGAGGAAAGGAGGACCAAGACGTACGAGGAGTCAGCGAGTCCTTCGTTCATCAGCTTCAGGAACGAGTCGCCGGGCGCGATCTCGCGTACATCGAGCCAGGTCTGGAGCCCCGCGGCGCGCAGCGCGGCTTCGACGTCATCGGCAACGCTTCTGTCGCCGTGCGCGTGGCTGATGAAGATCTTGCTCAACCGTTTCCTCCCTCCGGCGCTCCCACCAGAATGTACGCCGCCCAGTTCTTCGGCTTCGCCATGAACGCGTCGTCGGCGTCACGGAGACACGCGGTCTGCGCCTGCCAGAGAGCGCGGCCGGGATCGCGGGTGCCTTCCAGGCTCGTGTAAAACCGCTCCGAGAACAACCGCGCGGAGCGATCGTGCAGCGGCCACAGACTGCCCAGCACCAACTTCGCGCCGGCGCAGAGAAAGGCGCGGGTGATCCCGTCGATCTCCGTGCCCTGCTCCGGACGCACGAGACCCGACTCGCACGCCGCGAGATTAACGAGTGCCGTGCCTGTCAGGTCGAAGCTCTCGACAATCCGCTCCGACGTGAGCGCATCCGCTCCGGCGACGTCCGCTGCATCCGCGGCGAGCAGGAGCTGTCCGGCTCCCTCGCCGAAGCCGCCGAAGCTTCCATGACAACAGAAATGCAAGATGTCCTTACCGGACGCGTTCCGGATGAGCGCGTCGACCGTGGCCGCACGCCCCTCCAGCACCACGCAACGCCTGAATCGCTCCGCGAGCATTCGCGCCTCGCCCGCCGCCTCCGGCAACGCGCCCGCGCCTCCCTGCTGCGGATCGGCCACCACGAGCAGGGCCGGGTCCGCGGGAAACGCGGGCCGCGCGCCGTCGGGCGCGAGGATGCTCAACCCCGGCACGACGTACAGCGGCGCCACCTCGACGAGGTGTTTGCCTCCGACGGGAAGCAGCGGCCACGGCAGCCAGAGCAGCGAGTCGTGAGGACTGAGGAGGATCGGTCCGTCTCCATCGCCATCCAGGAAGGCAAACGCCGGCGCGAGCAGCGCCGCGATTTCGCCGAGCAGCTCCGCGCACGCGGCCGCGGAGAGCGACTCCCGCGCAATCCGCCCGCGCACGCGGACAAGCATCGCGCTGAGCCGCTCCGCTCCCTGCGCGCCGAGGGGCACCGAGCCGGCGCGCGCCGAGCCGTTCCCGATGGTGTACCACCACAACGTATCGGACGAGACCAGGAACCCGATGATGCGGACCGGTTCGCGCCACGTGGCCGCGACGCGCTCGAGGTCGCTGAGGTGGAACGGCACGACGCTGGACCAGCGGCACCATGCGTCGAACCGCGGATGACGCACGCGCAGGTTGTGGCGCAGGGTCTCGATCCGCTCGTCGAGCGCGTCGAGATCGCCGGCCGCGGCGACGGGCTCCGCGCTCCGCGCCTCAGGCGGGAGGAACCGCGCGGCCGCGTCCGAAAATGCAACGGCGCCGCTCCTCAGCCGCCGCCGCGCCGCGATTAGCGCGTTTAGCTCCTGCACCGCCGGGTCGGCCGGATCGAGTTCGCTGAGCCGGAGCGAGGCCCGTTCGAGCTCCAGCGAAAGCAGGCTGCATTTCGCGCTCTCGATCGCCTCGATCGCTTTCGCCGCATCGCCGAGCTGCAGGTGCAGACGCGCCGACCGCGCCGCGACTTCCACTACCGTCGTCCCGAACCGGCGGCGCTGCTCGTCCAGCCCGGCCGCCACGCGCGAGCGCAGCAGGACGTGCAGGGTCTCGTCGCTCAGCCGCGCCGCTTCCGCCACATCGCCGCTCTCCTCGCGCAGGCGCGAGAACGAGGCGAGCGTGGAGCTGATGATGTCGAACGCCGCCACTTCGCGTGCATGCGCCAACGCCTTCCCCAGCCACCTCTCCAGCTCCTCAAGCGTCGCATCGCCCAGCTCGCGATGCAACTCGAACACGGCATTCGCCTGGATGGCGGCGAACGAGTGCCCGGCGACCGCCTCGCTGATCTCTAGCGCCCGGGCATAACGGCAGGCCGCGTCGGCAAGCAGCGCGCGAGGGATGCCCGAGCAGGCGACGTCTTTCATGCCGAGCAACTCCGCGATCACCGCGAGAACCTCGGACAGACGATCGTCGGGATTCTCGCCGGCGGCTTCGATGAGTTGCGCGAGGGTGCCCTCCGTTGCGCCGTCGAAGAAAGTCAGCATCGGGGCGAACAGATACGCGAGATTGCGGGCCAGCGAGCCCTGATTGGCGATGACGCCGCTTTGGATATACCGGAGCTTCGCGAGCAACTGGTCGGCGTACCCGGCGTCTTCTCCATCGGCTGTTCTCCGCATCGCGAGTGAGTCGAGGCAGGCGCGCACCGATGCGTCGATGCCGGTGTAGCTCCGCAGCGCATCGCGAGCGCGTCCCGCGCGCTCGTATGCCACGCCGAGGTGATTCCTCATCCCGAGAGCGTTGCACGTGCGTTCCAGCTCGAGCAGTGTCGCAGGCTCGTCGTTGCCCGGCCAGCGGCGGAGCAGCGCCTCGAACTGCTCGATGGCGACGTCCAGCCGCCCCTCGCGCATTGCGCGCTCCGTCTGGCGGCTCGCCAGCAGCTCATCCACCATCTCCGAAACACTGTCGCCGGCGAGCTCACGAAACCGCGCGGCGCGGTTGAACTCCGCTTCCGCAAGGCCGGTTGCACCCACCCGGTCATAGGCCTCGGCTGCCATCAGCGCGAGCAGGGCTTTGATGTCGTAGGCCTCTTCCCGTTCCTCATAGATCGTCTTCGTGACGATGACCGCGGTCAGGTACGCCTCCGGGTCGCCGCCCGTGTCGGAGTAGAGCGGGACCGGCGGCGCGAGCTCGGGGTTGGCGCGCGCGAACTTCTGGACGTGCTCCACCGCCATGTCGAGCGGCAGCACGCCCGATTGGACCTTGCGGATCACCTCTTCGATCATCCGGCTCGCCATCAGCTCGTTCAGCTGCTTGTGCTGCTCCGGCGCCGCCATCGCACGCCAGCTCGCGATCGGCTCCAACGCTGCGGCGAGCTCATCGCGCGAATAGACGATGTTGTACATGAGCATGCCCGCGCCCTCGTCTGTGGTACCGAGCACACTCTGGCAGTGATCCTCGAGCTCCTTAAAGCGGATTTCCAGAATGCGGTCATGCTCCTCGCGGCGGATCGTCAGCGGCGGCGCAAGGAGCAACCGGTGCGGCGTCGCGTCGATGATGCACGCGGACGCGAGTAGCGTGTCGAGCTCGCCCGTCGTCTCGTCGGCTACGACATTACCCGGCAGGACCTGGTCCCCACCGCAGGATGGGCAGGACGGCGCGCCCGCGTCCGCCGCGAGGTCCGCGGCGGAAAGCGGCGGGTCCGCGCGGACGTAGTAGCGGTGGATCGCGGGAAAGCGATAGCCGCATCGTGCGCAGCCATATTCGAGGCACGCGGCTAGCGTGTTCCGCGTGGCGGGCAGTTCGCGTAACCTCTCCTCGATCGCGTCCGCCAGCCCCGCCGCCGCCGCCGCCGGCGCGAGCAGCCGCAGCGCAGCCTCGGGCGCCGCGCGGTCATGGACGAATGGGCCTTCATCGTCGCTCTGCGGCGGAAGCATGCCGGCGTAGTACAGCTCGCCGGCGACGGCGAGCACGAGCTCGGACGCGTTGTGAGCCGTTTGCAGCAGGTCGAGCCGCGCGCGGGATGGGGACGTCGAGTTGAAATCGGGCGGATGGGGACCGAGGATCTCCTGGACGCGCTCGCGGTACACATCGTGATGCAGAAACCGGAAGAAGAGATGGAACTTGCGCAGGATGCCGCGCCGGTCCTCTTCGTTCATCTTTTTCGGCAGGCGGAGATGCTCCTGCCGCAGCATCGCGTGGAAGGCCGGCCGACGGAATCGCTCGTCCCGCAGCGCCAGCTCGCGCAACTCCTTGAGCGTGTACGCGCGCGCGTAGGTTTCGAACAGCTCCCGGATGTCCGCCCGCGACAGCCCGTCGATTCTTTCCGGCATGAACCGACGGTAACACGCGGAGCGCGTTCCAGGCCGCCGTGATCGATCTCGTGGACGTACCGCGGCGAGCCGAGATGATCGACCGTAGTGAAGCGTCCGCGTTGGCGTCGCGCTCGCGAGATGAAGTCCGGGGCCCAGCTCATCCTCCGAATCGCGCCGGACTACGCGAAGCGTTTGGAGTGCGGTGTCGCCACCGCTTTCGTACAGCCACAGGCGAGGCGGGTGTGATCACGCCGCTCGTGTTTCAGCACCGGCTGTGAGGATGGCTGTACAAAAGCGGTGGCGACACCGCACTCCAAACGCTTCGCGTAGTCCGGCGCGGTTGAGGTCTGAGCGGACCCGTAGGCCCCTTCAATGAAAGTCGTGGCTGTGCACGTCATGCACCCCTTCCAGGGGCCAGAACTTCTCGGCGCGTACCGAGGCCTGGCCTTCCTGGTTCTGGACGATGCCTTCCACGATCAGGCCGGCGTGGCGGAGGATGGTGGCGCGGTGCTCGGCGAAGAGTTGGGGGTGGATGATGGCCTGGGAGAGGCCGGTCTCGTCTTCGAGCGTGAGGAAGACGAAACCTTTGGCCGTTCCGGGGCGCTGGCGGACGATCACGGCGCCGGCGGTGGCGACGCGGCTGCCGTTCGGGACTTCCTTGAGCTGGGCGGCGGTGAGGACGCCGTCGCGGCGGAGCTGGGGGCGGTAGTGCTCGAGGAGATGCGGGCCGGTGGTGAGTTCGCTCGCTGTGTAGTCGGCCATCGTCTCCTCCATGCGTGACATCTCGGGGAGGGGAGTGCCGCGGGCGGGTGGGACGGCGTCGCCTTCGAACAGCGGGCCGGCCGGTTTGCCGGCGTACGCGGCCTGCCAGAGCGCGGCGCGGCGGGTCAGGCCGAAGGGGGCCATGGCGCCGGCGTAGGCGAGCTTGGTGAGCTGGTCGTCGCGTAACGCGGCGCGGTAGGCCAGATCCTCGGCGGAGACGAACGGCTGCGCCGCTTCGATCCGGGCCCCGGCCGAGGCGCGGAGGCCCTTCACGTAGCGCAGTCCCATCCGCACGCCGCCGTCTTCCCACCGGCACCCCCAGCCGGATTTGTTCACGTCCACCGGCAGCACCTTCACGCCGCGGCGCTGCGCATCCTTAATGAGTGTGGCGGGGTGATAGAAGCCCATCGGCCAGGCATTCAGCAGGGCGATGTAGAACGCCGCCGGATGGTGCGCTTTCAGGTACGCACTCGCATACGCGATCAGCGCGAAGCTGGCGGCGTGCGATTCGGGGAAGCCGTAGAGTGCGAACGAAGTGATCGACTTGACGATCTGTTCCTGCGCCTCGGGGCCGATGCCGTTCCTGGTCATCCCTTCGCGCAGCCGTTTCTCGATCTCCGCCATCCGTTCCATGGAGCGCTTGAAGCCCATGGCCCGGCGCAGTTCCTCGGCCTCGCCGCCGGTGAAGTTCGCCGCGACCATGGCGATGCGCAGCAGCTGCTCCTGAAACAGCGGCACGCCGAGGGTCCGCTTGAGGATCGGCTCCAGACAGGGATGCGCATACTCCACCGGCGCCTTTCCCTGGCGGCGGTCGAAGAACGGCTTGATCATCCCGCCGACGATCGGTCCGGGACGGATGATCGCCACCTGCACGACGATGTCGTAGAAGCACTTCGGGGCGTTGCGCGGCAGCGACGCCATCTGCGCGCGGCTTTCCACCTGGAACATACCCACGGTATCGGCCTCGTTGAGCATCTTGTAGACGAGCGGATCGTTCTCCGGCAGGTGCGCGAGGTCGACCTCCTTGCGCTCGTTGATGGCGATGATCGGAATCATCTCCTCGATGGCGGCCAGCATCCCCAAGCCGAGGAGGTCGACCTTGATGATGCCGAGATCGGCGCAGTCCTCCTTATCCCACTGGATGACCACGCGGCCCGGCATGGACGCTGGTTCGAGCGGCACCACTTCGTCCAGACGGCCTTTGGCCATGACCATGCCGCCGGAGTGCTGACCGAGGTGGCGGGGGAGGTTCTGGATCTCGAGGTACAGGCGCATGAAGTGCTGCACGCGCAGGTCCTCGGGGTCGAAGCCGCTCTGCGCCAGCTGCTCGGGCAGGTGCTCGACTTTCTCGCGGATCTCGCCGAAGTTCCAGGTGCTGACGGTCTTGGAGAGCTTGTCGGCCTGCTCGAGAGAGAAGCCGAGGGACTTGCCGACCTCGCGCGCGGCGGAGCGGTCGCGGTAGGTGATGACGTTGGCGGTCATGGCTGAGCCGTGCTTGCCGTAGCGGCCGTAGACGTGCTGGATGACGCGCTCGCGCTGCTCGCCCGAGGGGAGGTCGAGGTCGATGTCGGGCCACTCGCCGCGCTCCTCGGAAAGGAAGCGCTCGAAGAGCAGCTCCATCTTCACGGGATCGACCGCGGTGATACCGAGGGCGTAACAGACCGCGCTGTTGGCCGCCGAGCCGCGCCCCTGCACCAGGATCTTCTCGCGGTTGCAGAACTGCACGATGTCCCACACGATGAGGAAGTAGCCGGCCAGATCGAGCTTCTCGATCATGTTCAGCTCCTTCTCCACCTGCGCCTGGGCCTTGGCGGTGAGCGGCCGGAAGCGCGCCCGCGCGGCGTTCCAGGTGAGCTTGCGGAGATAGGAGCTGTTGGTCTCCCCCTCGGGGAGCGGGTAGTCGGGGAACTGGTAGCCGAGGTCCGCCAGGGTGAAGTCGAGGGTATTGGCCAGCGACCACGCGCCGTCGATGGCTTCCGGCAGGTCGGCAAAGAGCGCGGTCATCTCGGCGGCACCTTTAATGTGCCGCTCGCGATTGATGCCGAGCAGCCGGCCGGCGCTGTCGACGTTCCGCCCTTCGCGTACGCAGGTGAGCACGTCGTGGAGGTCTTTGTCGGCGGGACGGGCGTAGCGGACGCCGTTGGTGGCGACGAGGGGCAGTCGCATGCGACGGGCCAGGTCGACCAGGGCGATGTTGCGGTGCTCCTCGTCGCGCCGCCGGTGCCGCTGCAGCTCGACGTGGGTCCGGCCGTTGAAGATGCCCGCAATCTTGTGCAGTGCCTCCTCGGCATGGGCGACGTCGGCGAGCGGGCCTTCGTCGCCGCCGGTGAGGCAGCGCAGCCCCTCGGCATACTCCGCGACCTGCTCCCAGGTGTACCGGGCCTCGCCCTTGGGATGCGTCAGCGCGCCGGCCGTGATGAGTTTGCAGAGGTTCTTGTACCCGAGCCGGTTCTCGACGAGCAGCGTCAACCGCGTCTCCCGCTCCGGCGCCGCCAGCCGCAACCCCGCCTTGGCGGACGCTTTCATCCGCAGCTCCGCGCCGACCAGCGCCTTGATCCCCGCCTTCTTCGCCGCCGTATAGAACCGCGGCGCGCCGTACACGCCGTTGGTATCGATCAGCCCCACCGCCGGGAGGTCCTGCTCGGCCGCGTGGTAGATCAGGTCCTCCGGGAGGCTGGCGCCATCGAGGAAGGAGAACGCACTGGCGGTCCGCACCTCGGCATAAGGCCGGCCGGTGTTCGCCTTCCCCGGCCGCCGCGGCTTCGGCGCTTCCTCCGGCTGCTCCTTGGTTCCGCCGAACTGTTTGTCGACGTAGGGGAGGTGGTCGTACTCGCCGGAGAGGGGGACGGAGGGGTGGGTGGGCATTGGTGACTCGTTTACGAGTCACTATTGAAACGCTTTATGGTGGCGAAGGGCGGATATCCACGAGGGTTGGAGCGAATCGTTGCGGTGTGTGAGAGGAGGGTAGACAAGACTCTGCGAGGGGTAGGAACAGACGCGCAAAAGCGTCACTTTTATAAATGTTGAATGC
>JAXDJK010000217.1:0-2693 GCA_034665665.1 Acidobacteriota bacterium | reverse complement strand
ACTCCGAGGAACTCCGAGGAACTCCGAGGAACTGCCCATCGCCGCGCGTTGGCCGTGCTGGCCTTCGCCGTCTATCCGCTGGCGCTGTACAGCTACACCAACGCGGTGAGCCTCACCACCGCCGAGGGGAAGCCGCGGGCGACGTTCTTCGAAGACGGACATGCGCTGCTGCCGGCCTCGGAGTACCTGCGCGGCGAGCTGCCGTTCCGCGACATCATCCCCGGTCACGGCCTGATCGAAGACGGACTGTTCGACTATGGCGTGCTGCTGGTGGGGAAGCCGACGTACGGCGCCACCCTTCGCGCGCGTTTCGTGGCCGGCTGCCTGAACTCCGTGGCCTTGTACGCGATCGTCTTCGCCGCGACCGCGTCCGCCGAGGCAGCCATGCTGGCGGTGCTGTTCGGGCTGTCGGCGGGGTTGATCACGCCGGTGATCCGTCCGCTGGCGGCAGCGGTGACGATGATCTTCCTGGTGCTCGCGGCGCGCACGCGGCAACCGCGCTGGCTGGCGTGGGCGGGCTTCTTCACCGTCATCACCGGCTTGATGAGCTTCGATTACGGGGCGTACACGTTGGCCACGTTCCTCGTCGCCACCATCCGATTCCGGCGCGCGTGGAAGCACGCGGCCCTCGGTCTCGCGGCGGCCGTGGTGCCGCTGTTCGGCGCGTTCGCGATCCTCGGCATCGTGGGCAACTTCTTCCGCGCCACATTCAGGGAGGTGCTGTCCCTCGGGCCGGTGTGGGTGCTGACGATGTTCACGCCACCGGAGGCATTCACGCGGAGCAACGGCATCCCCGAACTGCTGGCCGCGCTGCTGGATCGCGAGGCGCTGCCGTTCGTGGTCTGGATTTTCGCGGCCGTCGTAGCCGGGGTGACGGTCACCCGCCGCACGGGACGGCGGCTGGAACCGCTGGTGCTGATGAGCGTCTGGATCGTCTTCGGCGCGCTCTCGTACGCCAACCGGCATCACTTCTATTACACATGGCTCGTGCCGGCCTTCATCGTCAGCGGGGTGTGGTACCTGGTCCGGCGACGGATGGCCCTCGCGCCGGTGGCCGTGCTCCTGGCCGTGATGATCGCCACCCCCACCACCCACCTCGCCATCACCAACTGGCTGCGCCACACGCGTGGGCCGCTCGATCCGGCGTGGGCCGAGCTGACCACCGTCCCCCGTGCACGCGGCGCGCTCCTTCACGCCGACGATCGCGCCGTCATCACCAGCGTGCAAAAGTACGTCTCGCTTGCCCTCGGGCCGAACGAGACCTTCTTCGACTTCACCAATCGGCCGGTGCTGTACTTCCTGCTCCGCCGCGACTGTCCGATCCGCTATTACGAGGTGCCGTACTACGAGACCGAGGAGCGCCAGCGGGCGGTGATCGCCACGCTGGAGGCCAATCGCAACGTGCGCGCGGTGCTGGTGCCCGGACCGGTCGGTGCGTACGCGTTCGATGGCGTTACGAACCGGGAGCGGGCGCCGCTGGTCTGGGCCTACCTGGAGAGCCACTTTCAGCCCGATTTTGCCGAGGGTGACGTGGTGTTCTGGCGGCGCTGACGCTCTGATAGCATCGGGGGCGATGACCCTGGACCGCTTCACCGCCTTCCTCGCCGAACGGCATCCCTTCGCCCTCCGCGCGGCGGTGCGCGCCTTCGAGAGCGTTGGCGCGGATGGCGCTCCAGACGCCGCGGCGTTGCGCGCGGCGCTGGAGGAAGCGCTCGCGTTTGATTTCGCCGGCGTGCCGGAGACGACGCCCGGCGTCGCACCCGGCACACGGATGCAGCAGGCCATCGACGAGGTCCTCGAGGCATGCGACGGGTTCTTCCGCCGCGAGGCGATCGCGGCATCGCTGACGAACGACGAAAAGCGCGACCTCCTGCGCGGAATGATGCTTACCCGCGCCACCGACAATCGGTTGAAACAGTTCTTCACCGGCGGCGACGTCCGCTGGGGCTCCGCGTCGTTTCAGGGGAAGGGCTTCCGCTCCCTCGGCCAGGAAGCGATCTACGCCGCGCCGCTGCGCCTCCGCAAAGGCACGGATGGCGATGTGATCTCCCCGATGATCCGCGACCTCGGCGCGGTGATCGCCATGCACAACGCGCCTGAGACCATCCGCATGGTTCTCAGCGCGCAGATGGGCAAGGCCGGTCCGCCGATGAACGGGAAGGACCTGCACGTCGGCGACTGGACCCACGGCGTCTTCCCGGCCATGGCTCCGCTCGGCACCCCCGCCCTGACCATCGCCGGCATCGCCATGGCCTTCGCCCTGCGCAAGGAAGATCGCGTGGCCGTGTCGTTCATCGGCGAGGGCGCGACCTCCCTCGGCGAGTGGCACGAGGCCGTCAACGCCTGCGCCGCGCGCAAGCTCCCGGCCATCTTCTGCATTCAGAACAACCAGACCGCGCTCTCGACGCCCGTACATCAGAACTCCGCCGTGCGCGTCTTCGCCGACAAGGCCGCGGGCTACGGCGTGCCGTCGCTGACCATCGACGGCACCGACCCCGAAGCCATCGCCGCCGCCTTCGCCTGGGCCGCCGAGCGCGCCCGCGCGGGGCAGGGCGTGACGCTGATCGAGCTGGTGGCCATGCGCATGTGCGGCCACGCCCATCACGACGACATGCTCTACCTCGGCAAGGACCCGCAGTCTTCGTGGGGCTACCCGGCGCTGACCGAGCAGGGCTACGCCGATCGCGATGCGT
>JAXDJK010000216.1:0-6765 GCA_034665665.1 Acidobacteriota bacterium | reverse complement strand
CGCCGAGGAGGTACTTAGGGGAGGACCAGCGCCCGCTCTCGTTGAGATAGCGCACGATGAAATCGGATACCGACCGCGCGTCCTGATCGACGCCCCAGAAGTCGCTCCCCTCGCCCTTGCCAATGACGCGTGAGAACCCGGTGCCGATCGGATCGATCAGCACGAGATCGGCGCGATCGAGGATGGTGTAGTCGTTGTCGACCGTGCGGAACGGCCCGCGCGTGTTCGATTCGAGGTCCGTCAGTTGCGTGCGCTTCGGCCCGAGGATGCCCATGTGCAGCCACGCCGAGGCCGAGCCCGGACCGCCGTTGTAGGCGAAGACCAGCGGCCGGCTCGCGCGATCGCCGCCGTCTTTGACGTACGCGGTGTAGCCGAACAGCGCCACCGGCTCGTCGCTCTCGTTGGTGATGCGCATCGTGCCCGCTGTGGCCGTGTTCGCGAGCGCCACCCCGCCGATGGTGGTCTTGTGCTGCGTCACCCACGTCTTCGCCTCGGGGATGGGCGGCGTGGCCGGCGCGGGTGCCGGCGCCGGCGTGGCGGTCGGTGTTGGGGTGACAGGTGCGTCCGCCGCATACACGCCGGAGGCGAGAACGATCGAACAAACGAGCAACGCGCGCTTCAGGACAGAATTCATGGGACGGTGATGATCCGCGCCGCCGCCGCAACCTGTCAACAGTCACCCGCCGCGCGGGTAACCTCGCTTCCCACGTAAGCGAAGTCGCTGACACCGCTGCGACCAAGTTGCGCAGTCAGAAGGTCGTCGCGGCCGACGAACGTTTCATCGCGCCCAGTTCTCGAGGTGGAGGCCTGAGACGCGACGGAACTCCCGCTCGTTGTTGGAAACGAGGATGAGTTCCCGAGCAATTGCTTGCGAGGCGATCAGCGTATCCAACGGCCCGATCGGAGTGCCGGCTCGCTCGAGTTGTGCACGAACGTGCGCGTAGGCTACCGCGTCGTCCGAAGTGAAATCCACGAGCGTCAGCGGCCGAAGAAAGTTTTCGATCAGCCGAAGCGTCTTGATCGGCGAGGAGCTCTTGGCACCGCCAGTTCGGAGCTCAGCCTCGCTGATCACGCTCACCAGGACGTCTTCCCGGCTCTTCGACAACAAGTGATCGATAACGCGTGGGTTCTGCTTCAGTGCATAGATGCACGTGTCGGTATCGAGAAGGAACTGCAAAGGCGAACCCTCAGCCAAGTTTCTGGCGCTTCTCGACGTCACCTTGGGGCGGCCGGGTGAAGTCGTCCGGTACGCCTGCGAACGATTCGACGTAACCTTCCGGCCAATCGCGAGCAGGCTCGAGTATCACGGCGTTTCCTTCGCGACGAACCAGGACGGTATCGCCTTCAAAGCGGAACTCCTTCGGAAGCCGCACCGCCTGACTTCGTCCTGTCCAGAATAGGCTCGCCACTTTTGGCTTCACGGAGAACTCCCCTGATAGCTACCAAGGATAGCTATCAAATCCGCGATGTCAAGCAGCGCCATTGAAAGAGCGCCGACGGCAAGCGCACCTCGCGTCGCTGCGGACGATTCTTATCGAACTTCAATGCGTCACTTGACGAATATCGATAACGGACGTATTGATGTTCGATAACCTGAAAGGGAATCGAACATGACAACGCCAGCCACGCCCTCCGCCGCACTCCCCATCGCCCACGTCGTCCTGCGCATCCTGATCGTCCTCAACTGGCTCATGGCCATCTGCATCCTCGTGCTGCTGGTGTTCATGCCGAACGAGCAATGGATCATGCGCTCGTTCGGGCTCGCGCCGTCGCCCGAGGCGGATCGGCTGGTCATGGGGATGCGCGCCATTGCCCTGATCGGGCTGGTCATGGTTCCGCTCAACCACGCCATCCTCAAACGGCTGCTGGCCATGGTCGAGACCGTGCGCGAGGGCGCCCCCTTCGTGGCGGCGAACGCCGTCCGGTTGCAGTCCATCGCCTGGGTGCTGCTCACCCTGCAGCTGCTCGGCATCGTCATCGAGGCCATCGCCCGGGCCATCTCCATTCCGGGGCATCCGCTCGAGCTCCATGCCGGCTTTTCGATCAACGGCTGGCTGACCGTCCTGCTCACCTTCCTGCTGGCCCGCGTCTTCGCGGAAGGCGCGCTCATGCGCGAAGACCTCGAAGGGACAGTGTGACGTGGCCATCACCGTCAAGCTCGACGACCTGCTGCACGACCGGCGCATGACCCTGACCGAGCTCGCGGACAGGGTGGAGATGACCCTGGCCAACCTTTCCATCCTCAAGACCGGCAAGGCCCGCGCGATCCGTTTTTCCACACTCGAGGCCATCTGCAAGGCCCTCTCCTGCCAGCCGGGCGACCTGCTCCGATACGAGCAGGCGCCCGACAACGGAAGCAGCTAGGAAGCGCTCTTCCCCCGCCGCGCTTCGCTGACCGCGATCATGTCCGAGAGATCCGCCGCCGGGCGGATCTCGAACGGACCCACCTTCACGCCGGGATGCTTCGACATCAGATCGATGGCGTGATTGAGGTCGCGCGCCTCGAGGATGAGAATGCCGCCGATCTGCTCCTTCGTCTCGGCGTAGGGTCCGTCGGTGACCGTGGCCTTGCCGTCCTGCCAGCGCAGCGTCACCGCGCTGTCGGCCGGCTGCAGCGCCTCACCGCCGGCGAAATGGCGGTTCTCCCGCAACACGTCGTCGTAGGCAAAACAGTCATCCATCATGGCCGTCCGCTCGCTCTCCGGCCGCGTCTCGTATTCCTTCACATCGATATATCCCAGGCAGATGTACTTCATCGTTCTCGTCTCCTTTGCCCTCTGGTCGTTCGGGTGCCCCCGATTTCGACAGCGCCGCTGAAAATTTTTGCTCTACCATCCCGCGCGATGGATGCGATCCGCGAGCAGCTCGACGCCATCTATCACGAGGAGTGCGGCCGGATACTGGCCACGCTCATCCGTCTCCTGGGCGATTTCGACCTCGCCGAAGACGCGATGCACGACGCCTTCTCGGCCGCCCTCGTGGCCTGGCCGCGGGACGGCGTTCCGGCCAGCCCGCGCGCGTGGCTGATCTCCGCGGGACGCTTCAAAGCCATCGATGCCCTGCGCCGCCGCTCCAGGCTCGGCGCGGCCGAAGCGCTCGTCGGCGAGCAGCTCGAGCCCCGCACCAGCGAGCCCGAGCTCCCCGAAGCGCTCGAGGACGATCGCCTGCGGCTCATCTTCACCTGCTGCCATCCGGCCCTGCCGCTGGAGGGGCGCCTGGCGCTCACCCTGCGCGAGGTCTGCGGCCTCACCACCGAGGCCATCGCCCGCGCCTTTCTGACCACCGCGCCCACCCTCGCCCAGCGCATCGTCCGCGCCAAAGCGAAGATTCGCGCCGAGCGCATCCCGTTTCAGGTGCCGCCCGACGACGAGATCCCGCAGCGGCTCGATGCCGTCCTGCACGTGGTCTACCTCCTCTTCAACGAAGGCTACTCCGCCTCGTCCGGCGACGCGCTCCTGCGCCCCGACCTGTCCGCCGAGGCCATCCGCCTGGGACGCCTGCTCCACGAACTGCTGCCGGAGCCGGAGGTGGCGGGCCTCCTCGCCCTCATGCTCCTGCAGGAATCGCGTCGCCCCGCGCGGGTGTCCCCGTCGGGCGATCTCGTGCTCCTCGACGAACAGGACCGCGCTCTCTGGAACGAGGAGCAGATCCACGAAGGCACCGCCCTCGTCGAGCGCGCCCTCTCCTCACGCCGCTTCGGCCGCTACACCCTGCAGGCCGCCATCGCCGCCGTGCATGCCGAGGCGAAGACCGCCGCCGACACCGACTGGCCGCAGATCGCCGCGCTCTACGACGCCCTGGCGCGGCTCGATCCGTCCCCCGTCGTCGAGCTCAATCGCGCCGTGGCCCTGGCCATGCGCGACGGCGCCGAAGCCGGCCTGCAGCGGATCGACGCCATCCTCGCCACCGGCCACCTCACCACCTACCACTTCGCCCACTCCGCCCGCGCCGACCTCCACCGCCGCCTCGGCAACCTCGCCGAAGCCCGCGCGGCGTACGAGCAGGCGCTGTCGCTCGCGCAACAGGAGCCGGAACGGCGATTCCTCGAGAAGCGGCTGCGCGAGCTGACTGTCCAGAACTTGCATACTGCCGAAGCGACCTGAAGATCGAGTAAAAGGGAGTAATGAGCATGACGCCGAAAAACACGATTTGCCTCTGGTACGACAAAGACGCCGCCGACGCGGCCCGCTTCTACGCCGCCACCTTTCCGGACAGCAAGGTGACGGCGATTCACGAAGCTCCTGGCGACTTCCCGAGTGGCAAAAAGGGCGACGTTTTGACGGTTGAATTCACCGTCTTCGGGATTCCCTGTCTCGGTCTCAACGGCGGCCCGGCGTTCAAGCAAAGCGAGGCCTTCTCGTTCCAGATCGCCACGGACGACCAGGAAGAGACGGACCGCTACTGGAACGCGATCGTCAACAACGGCGGCGAGGAAAGCGCCTGTGGCTGGTGCAAAGACCGCTGGGGCCTCTCCTGGCAAATCACCCCACGCGTCCTGACCGAGGCGCTCGCGGCCGGTGGCGACGAGGCCAAGCGCGCCTTCGACGCGATGATGACGATGGGGAAGATCGACGTGGCCGCCATCGAGGCCGCGCGGCGGGGGTGAGCGCTGCAACAGGACTGATCGTTAGCGGACACCTGGTATCTCTGCCTGATCGATCCGATTGACGCAGGCCTCACATGGCCTAGATGGCGGAGTCTTTAGCCGCGGAGCGGCGATATCTCTGTAGCCCAATGGCGTCAGCCTTGGGGATGGAACGTGCCTTCCCTTATCAAGCCGCGGAGCGGCGACATTGGCGGCCGATCACGAATGTCGCCGCTCCGCGGCTGGATTCCCGGGACGTGCGTCGTTTCCCAAGGCTAACGCCGTTGGGCTAAAGAGATATCGCCGCTCCGCGGCTAAAGGCGCGACGCTCGGATTCAAGAATGAGTACGTACGCCAACACGAGATTTCGTAGCACACCGACGTTGCCGATGCAGCTTCATCATGGCTCGACAGCGGCCTGCTATGCCGGGCGTCGCTATGCAGCCTGGCGATCCACGTACGCCTTAATCTTCGACCAATACTGATCGCGCCACGCCTGTTCCGTCTCCGGGATCAGCTCCTTTGGAACGCCGCGATGGACCAGCACGAGCTCCGTTCCACCGTCGGGCGTTGGCTTCAGCGTGACCGCAGCCATGGAGAAGATGCCCTCGGGGAAGCGGCGGTGGCGCCAGGCTTGGACGATGCGTCGTCCGGGGACGAGGTCGACGTTGATGCCCGTGACTTCGCTTTCACCGAGGGAAAACGTCCCGCCGATCTTCGTGCTGATGACGGCGGTCCGGCCGGTGAGGGCGCTGTGCTTCCGCGAGTCGGCCAGCAGGTCGTAGACGGTGGCCGGATCGGCCTTGAACTTCACGCGCTGCTTGATGGTCTTGCACATGGTCCGCTGTCATCCGTGCGGCGAATTTTAGTACAGCTCCCCGGAACCGAGTGTCCGGTATCAACCGGCAGAGGCTTGAACGCAGAGCGCAGAACGGCGAATGAAGAAAGAGGACCGGCTCCGCTCCGTCACCGCGCAGGCGCGCTACGCGCGTTTCCCAGCCGCGGAGCGGCAAAAGAATGTAGCCCAGGGCGCTTTTCAGCCCTGGGATCCAGACGTGTCGCTAGCCAACCAGCCGCGGAGCGGCGTAAGAACGTCGCGTGCTACGGCGCCTCGTGCTTTCGCCGCTCCGCGGCTCGACATGCATTGGGGCGCACGGATCCCAGGGCTGAAAGGCGCCCTGGGCTACATTCTCACGCCGCTCCGCGGCTGATCCGAGCACCGGCCGTTCTGCCGGACACTCGATTCCGGGGAGCTGTACTCAGCATCCGCCCACCCTCTCGGAGGGGTGCGGCACTGGGTCGTAATGACCCACTCGGCCGTCCGATTGGCGCGTCGTCGTGAGTCAGGGTGACCCGCATCGTGGCGGTCGCCTCTCTGCGGGGTCGCGGGCACAGCTCTCGCGGTAGGGAGCGAGCATGCGATCCGTTACAGCAATCGTTCTCTCGTGCTTCCTTCTCACGTTCGCGGCCGAGGGGCAGCAGGGGCGCCGTCGCGCCGTGGGTGTCACTCCGGCTCCGCCCGTGGTGCCACCGCCTGCTGCCGGAGCTCCGCTTGCGGGTCTCAGCGCGGCGCAGACCGGTGCGTTCAACGCCGGTCGCGGCACCTTCAACCGCGACGAAACGGCAGCTACGGGACTCGGACCCGTGTTCAACCAGGCGTCATGCGGCGAATGTCACTCCGTGCCGGCCATTGGCGGCGGTGGCGGCAACAACCGCAATGTGACCCGCATCGCCCGCCGCGTCAATGGTGCTTTCGATCCGCTCACGGAGCTGGGCGGCTCGTTGATTCAGAACCGCGCCATCGGAGCGCGAAACGGGTCGGTGCACAACTTCGTGGCGGAGCGAGTGCCTGCGCAAGCCTCGATCGTCGTCCAGCGGCGCACCACGCCGATCTTCGGTCTCGGCCTCGTCGACGCCACGCCCGACGCCGACTTCATCGCGCTTGCCGCGGAACAGGCCGCGCGCGGGGACGGGGTGGCCGGGCGCGTGAACATGACCGACAACCTTCGCGCCGGCATGAAGACGGTTGGAAAATTCGGATGGAAGGCACAGGTACCCACGCTCTTTCAATTCGCGGGGGATGCGCTTCTCAATGAGATGGGCATCACCAATCCTGACTTCCCGAACGAGACCTGCCCGCAGGGGAATTGTGCGGAGCTCGCGTTCAATCCCGCACCGGG
>JAXDJK010000215.1:0-5280 GCA_034665665.1 Acidobacteriota bacterium | reverse complement strand
GGCCGCGCCGATCGCGCCGCCGGCGTCGCCGGCCGCGGCCGGGATGTACAGATCGCGGAAGGGGGAGCGGTCGAAGACCATGCCGTTCGCCACACTGTTGTAGCCGCAGCCGCCGGCCAGGCAGAGCGCGTTCAGGCGTGTCTTCTTGTGCAGGTTGTTCGCGAGCGCGAAATACGCCTCCTCGAACATGGCCTGCATCGACGCCGCGAGATCCTTGTGGCGCTGCTCCATCTCGTCCTGCGGCGCGCGGGCGGGGCCGAGCTTCGCGATCAGCTTCTCCGAGAAAATCGGGCCGATCACCGGCGAACCGCCTTGCCAGACCATGTCCAGCCCGGCTGTGTGATGCGTGAAGTAATCCGTGTCCAGCTCGAAGCGGCCATCGCTCACGTGCACGATGTCGCGCATCTCGGCCATGAACCGCGGCGTGCCGTACGGCGCGAGGCCCATCACCTTGTACTCATCGCCGTAATGCGGAAAGCCGAGGTACTGCGTCATGGCCGTGTAGAAAATGCCGAGCGAATGCGGGAAGCCGATCTCCCCCAGCACCTCGATGTGATTCCCGCGGGCGACGCCCCACATCGTGCTCACGAAATCGCCGAAGCCGTCGATCGACAGCACGGCCGCTTCCTCGAACGGCGCCACGAAGAACGCAGACGCCAGATGCGCCCGGTGATGCTCGACCTGATGCAGCTTCGGCTTCAGCGAGTCGAGCTTGAAGGTCTCCACCAGCTCCGTCCGCAGGTCTTTGACCTTCGCGCGGTTCGCGAGCCTGCGCCGAATCGCTTCGACCGACGGCCGCTTCGCGAGGATGAAGCGCATCCGCTGGAGCAGCCGTGCATTCGGATTGCGATTCACGGCCACGTGGTCGACCTGATTGATCGAGACACCCGCTTCCGCGAGGCAGAACTGAATCGCGGCCGACGGGAAGCCGGCCCAATGCTTCACGCGCCGGAAGCGTTCCTCCTCGGCAGCAGCGATCAGCTTTCCGTCCACGACGATGCATGCCGAGGCGTCCGCGTGGTGGGCATTGAGTCCAAGAATGATCATGCTGGCCCCGTGAGACCATGAGCGGCGTGCGGCTGGTTGTCTTCGTGAATCGCTACTTCCATCCCGATCATTCTGCAACAAGTCAGATTGCGTCGGACCTCGCGTTTCACCTCGCGAGCCGGGGATGGGACGTGATCGCGATCACCGGCCGTCAGCAATACGACAATCCCGATGCGCGCCTCGCCCCAAGCGAGCTCGCACGCGGCGTGCGCATCATCCGGGCCTGGTCGACCCGCTTCGGCCGAGCCACGCTCTTCGGCCGCGCCATCGACTACGCCTCGTTCTACCTCAGCGCCTTCGCCGCGATTCTCCGCCGTGCGCCGCGCAAGAGCGTCGTCGTCGCCCTCACCGACCCTCCGCTGATTTCCATCGTCGCGGCCATGGCAGCGACATTGCGGGGAGCACGGCTGGTGAACTGGCTGCAGGATCTCTTCCCCGAAGTGGCCGAAGCGCTCGGCATGCGGCCGCTGCGCCTGCTGCGCCGTCCGCGCGACTGGTCGCTGCGCCGCGCGCGCCGCAACATCGTCCTCGGCGACCGCATGGCCGAGCGCGTCCCGAACGTGCGGGTCATCCACAACTGGGCCGACCAAGCCCTCCGGCCCATGCCGCACCCGCACGACGCGCGCTTCACAGCCGGCTACTCCGGCAACCTCGGGCGCGCACACGACGCGGAGACCATCATCGGCGCCATGCGCCTCCTGCCGGACATCCGCTTCGTTTTCACCGGCGGCGGCGCGCAACTCGAGCGCGTCCGGCGCGAAGCGGGCCCCAACGTCACCTTCCGCCCCTACGCGCCGCGCGAGCAGCTCAGCGAAAGCCTCTCCTCCGCCGACGTCCACCTCGTGTCGCTCCAGCCCTCCATGGAAGGGCTGATCGTGCCGAGCAAGTTCTACGGAATCCTGGCCGTGGCCCGGCCGGTGATCTTCATCGGCGCAAAGGACGGCGAGCTGGCGCGGCTCATCGAGGCACACGGCTGCGGCGCCGTCATCGAACAAGGTGATGCCGCGGGCCTGGCCCGCGTCCTCCAGGACCTCGCCAACGATCGCGAGCGCGCCATGGAAATGGGACGCCGCGGCCTCGCCCTCTATCGGGAACGCTTCGCGCCCGAGCGCGCTTTCGCGCAGTGGGAAACCGTGCTGGAGGAAGCCGCCCGATGATGACCCCGCGCGGACGACTGACGCTGCTGGCAACGACCGCCGGCGTGCTCGCGATCGTGTTGCTGCTCTTCATGACGCAGAGCGAGCTACCGCGGCAGCGTCCCGAGGATCTGCATGGCGCCGCGGTATGGCTGAACGAGCATCCGGCCGACTGGATCGCCGCCAGCGTCATCTCCGACGCCGCGCTCGATTCTCCGCTCCCCCGCCGCTTCGCGCTCTGGCGCGCCTCGTACCAGCTCGCGTCGCGCCTTGCGCCGCGTCGCCACAACGGCTCGGCGGCCTTCGTTCGCGCGGGGCTCTTCCACTGGTACGAACTGCCGGGGCCCGACCGGCGCGCCGTGCTGGCCGCCGCCGTGCCGCTGCTGCGCGATCCAACCCTCTTCCCGGCCATGCACGCGTCGCTCTTCGAGCTCACCCACGACATCGGCATGCTGCGCCGCGCGAATCCCGGCACGCGCTCGGCGCTGCTCCTCCTGCGCGACCTGGCGGCGAAGAACGGACGCTTCGACGACTACCGGGCCATTCGCGAAGAGCTGCGGATCCGCGCGCTCGCCGAATTCAACGAGCGGCGCACCGCCGGGTCGTACGGCGAGTTGCTGATGATGCTGCCCGATCCGATCACTGTTGCCGACGAGCCACTCGTCGCCGCGCTCCTGGCGGAGCTTCGCCGCCGGCCGATCGAGACGATGCCTGACGCGAGCCGTACGCGTGCGCTGATCGAATTCGCCATCCGCCACAAGCTCCCGCTCGAAGGTCTCCGGCCGTTCATGCGCATGCCCGAGGTGCCGGACTCGCTGCGCGCGCGCCTGGCCCTGCACCTCGGTGAGGAGGAGCTCGCGTCACAGCTCGAGCTGGCGGGCTGGATGCCGGCATCGGCACCGTGGACGGACTACCAGGTCGATCGCGCCCTCTACGAGGCGAGACGGGGCGATGCCGGCAGCACACAGGTGCACCTGGACCGCGCCGCCTCCTCCGGACTCACGCCGCCCGTCGTCGCCGCGCTGCACGAGGCCGAGCGCATCCTGGATGCGCCATTCACCGCCGAGCCCGCGCGGCTCACCGCGATCGAGGGGGGCGAGATCGGCGGCTTCGTGGCGTGGCGTCAGGAGGTCTGCGCGCCCGCGCCGACGACCCTCCCGCTCATCGTTTCGACCGTCCAGAGCGACCAGATCCCGCCGTACATCGAAATGTACGTCGACGACGTGCTCGTAGCCGAGGGCGGCGTGGCCGGGCAACGCCAGCTCGCGCTGGCGCTCGGCAGCGCGGGGCTGCATCACCTCGAACTGCGCATCGCCAATCCCGTCACCCGTGGGCGCGTCCAGCGGCGCGTCCGGATCAGCGCCTGACGCGGCGATCGCGGTCGACGCTGGCCACGGCCGCGCCGACGATTGCCGCCAGCGTGGCCGGATTGGCCGGGATGAAGAAGTTGAAATCGAACAGCGCGTGCACCATGGCGATGGTCAGGCTGGCCAGGGCCGCGTACTGGAACGCGCGACGGCGCCACGACAGCTCGCGATCGCGCGACAGTCGCGCCAGCGCGATGTAGCCGCCGAACAGTGCCACGAACGCGATCATGAAACCGAACGTCCCCGCCGTCGCGGCGATCTCCGCGTAATCGTTGTGGGCGTGGTGATAGATCTTGGCGAGATCCTGCGTCTGCTCCATCGACACGACGCGCTCGAACGTGCCGAGGCCGCTGCCGGCGATGGGGAAACGCTCCCAGATCCGGCCGGCGGCCTCGATACCGATGCGGCGGCCGACGAGTGTGGCCCGCTCGAACTGTGAGGGTGCGAAACGGGCCACCGTCCGCTCCGTACCGAGGAACACCACCAGCGCCACCACGACCAGCAGCCCGCCGAATGCGGCCAGGGCCAGCTTGGCCACACGCCGGCCGGGCAGCAGCGCCGCCACGAAGGCCATGCCCGCCGCCATGGCCAGCAGCGCGCCGCGCGACTGCGCCAGCAGCACCGCCGCGACGCAGGCGATCGCCGTCAGGATGCCGAGGCCGAACGGCACGATGCGCCGCTCGAAGAGCATGGTCAGCCGGCGCAGCAGCGGCGTCTCGGCCACCGCCGTCTCCCGCCAGGCCAGTGCGGCCACGAAGAGGGCCAGCGGCACCGTCAGGGCAACATAGTGCCCGAAGTGATTCGGGTTCACGAAGGTGCCGGTCACCCGTCCAAGGATCAGCTTGTTCGGCCAGCCCCAGATCGCGTAGCGGCCCAGCGCCGCCTCGCGCACGCCGTACAGCACCTGGAAGAGCGCGGACGCCCCGAGAACCGCGATCAGGATCATGCGGCTCGTGTGACCGCGGATGAGCATCGCGGCCGTCAGGAACGCCGCCAGGAGGCCGGCGATGCGGAACAGCTCCGCGGCGGTCGCGGCTGGATCGACCGACAGCGGATGCATGCCGGCGGCCGGCACGCCGGCCAGCGCGGCGACCGACGACGCCTCGCTCCAGATCGCGTGCGACTCGGGTGAGATCGCCTCGAGCATCCCTGCCGGAAGCGGCACGAGCTGGAGTGCACCGGCTAAGAAGAACAGAAAGAGACCTGACCCCCAGATCAGCCAGGCGCGTGTGGGCTGGGCGGCGTTGGTGCGGTCGCGGGTGGCGATGGCGCGGAGGATGGCGGCCATGATGCCGAGGACCAGCGGCGGGGCCACCAGCGGCAGGCGTGCGCGGTCGACGACGGAACCGAAAGGGAGCGGGAGCCAGGCCAGCCACACCAGGAACAACGCCAGGCAGCCGCGTTCAGCGACTGCCTGCCAGCGGTAGCGTGTTGGCATTTCGTGCGATTGTAAACGCGGCAGGCATTCGGACGGTGGAGACGGGTCAGATTATTGCCCACTCGCCATCCTTCCTGCCCAAGTGGCGGCCCCGGCCGGGCCGGAGCGTGTTAAGCTTCTTGCGCTTCAGCAGCTTAGGCGGAGGAGTGTGTGGAGTGAGCGTGTTTCGCGTCCTGGCAATTCTGACTACGGTCATCGTCTCAACGGTCGCGTCCGCTCAGTTTTCGCAGGGCACGCGCGACCGGGATCCGGACCTCGAAGGTTCGAAGAAGCTCGCTGCCGATATCCAGGA
>JAXDJK010000214.1:0-8158 GCA_034665665.1 Acidobacteriota bacterium | reverse complement strand
TGTGTAAGTGTCGTTGCTACTGCATCTCTGCACCGCGACAAAGCGGCGTCTGAGGCCGCCGTCAGTCCAAACCTGCCTGCCGTCAATGACAGTTTGGTGATGGTCACGCGCGGCGCACTCCGGTTTTGGCGATTGCGCCGATGTGTACCACGGCGTCGACCTCCGCGAATGCCCCCTGCATTGCGTCAGCACACGCGCGGGCGCTGGGCTCGTCCGCGGCAATGGCAAACAGCGTCGGGCCGGAGCCGCTGATGGAGCAGCCGAAGGCCCCCGCCCCGAGGGCGGCGCGTTTCACGTCGTAAAAGTGGGGGATGAGCGCGGCTCGGCGCGGCTCGGCGTAGCGGTCGTCCAGGGCGCGCCCGAGGAGCGCGGCGTCGCCGGTGGAGAAGGCCAGGGCCAGGGCGGTGGTGTTGGCCATCTGCTGGATCCACGTGGCCCGGTCGGTCTCCGGTGGGAGCAGGGCGCGAGCGTCTTTGGTTTGGATACGGACACGCGGGGTCACCAGCGCCACCCACCAATCGGCAGCGACGGCGATGGGCACGACGTCGATCGGATCGACCGAGCGCGAGAGCGCCAGCCCCCCCACCACGCACGGCGCGATGTTATCCAGGTGCCGGCCCGCCACCGCTGCTTCGCCTTCCAGTGCGGCGGCGAGGATCTCGAGCGTGGTGAACGAGCGACCAGAAGCCAGCGCCGCCGCGTATGCGCCGGCCACGCTCGAGGCCGCGCTCCCGCCCATCCCGCCGGCCAGCGGCAGCCCCTTTTCGATCGACACGATGGCCCGCAGTCCGAAGCGCTCCAGATAGGCCCGTGCGGCGATGGCCGCGCAGTTGCGCTCCGCGTCGAGCGGCACCAGCTCCGCGTCGCGTCCCGTGACGCGGTCCACGCGGAACGGCCCGTCCGTCAGCTCCACCGTGACCGTATCGCCGATGCCGTCGAAGGCCAGCCCGAGCACGTCGAAGCCGGGGCCCACGTTCCCGATCGAGCCGGGTGCAAACGCGGTGGCTTTCGTCATCGCCGCTCGCTGCGTCTGCGCTCGTGGACGGTGATGGCCACGATGTCGTTCAGCACGCCCGCGGCCGTCACCGCTGCGCCGGCGCCCGGGCCCGTCACCACCAGCGGATTCGCGGCCGTGTAGCGCTTGGTCTGGATCACCACCGTGTTCGCCGTCCCGCGCAGCGCGCCGAGCGGGGAGGTCGCGTCCACCGCTTCCACGCCCACGCGAATGCCACGCTTGTTGATCCTGGCGACATAGCGCAGCACCTTGCCTTTGCGCCGCGCGCTCGCCACGCGTTCGGCGAACGACGCATCGAGCGCGGCGAGCTTGTCCACGAAGCGCGCCGGATCGGCATCATCCACCTCCGCCGTGTACAGCGGGTCGAGAGCGATGTCCTCCAGCTCCAGCCGGTGGCCGAGCGTACGGGCCAGGATCAGCGCCTTGCGGGCCACGTCCTTGCCGGACAGATCGTCGCGCGGATCGGGCTCCGTGTAGCCGAGCTTCCACGCTTCGCGCACCGCCTCGCTGAACTTCTTCCCGTCGCCGAGGGCCGTCATGATGAAGCCGAGGGTGCCGGAGAAGGCGCCGACGATCGACTCCACCTTGTCGCCGCTCTCCTGCAACTTGGCCAGCGTATCCAGCACCGGCAGCCCCGCGCCCGCCGTGGCCTCGTAGCGCAGAGCCAGGCCGCGCTCCTTGGCCGTCGCCAGCAGACGATCGAACTCCAGCTGCGACACCGCCAGCGGCTTCTTGTTCGCCAGCACGATGTGGAACCCGCGCTCCAGCGCTTCTTGCAGCAGCGGGGCTGTCTCTTCCGAGGTCAGGTCCACGAGAATCGGACGGTGCGACGGCAGCAGCCACAGCTCCTCGGCCATCATCTTCTGCAGCTGCTCGAGAGTCAGGGGGGAATCGCGATCGAACAGCCGCGCCCCCGAGACCTTCTGCTTCGCCAGCTTCTGCAGCGCGGCGGCGGAGAAGCCCTTCTCCTCGATCTTGATCCCCGAGCGGTCGGCGAGCGCGATCACCTTCACGTCCACGCCCAGCTCCTGCCGGAGGTGTTTCTCCTGCGCGATCAGCTGCGAGGTCAGCTCGCGTCCGATCTGGCCGAACCCGAGGATGGTCAGCTTCGATTCGCGGCCCGACGTGTCGGCGAGAGGACGGATGCGGTCCAGCTGATACTCCGCGTGCAGCGCCTGCAGCGCGCGCGTTGCATCGCCCTCTTCGATGGCCACGGTGATGTTCAGCTCCGACGACCCCTGCGCGATCGCGGCGACGTTCACCCCCGCCGCGCTCAGCGCCGAGAACGTCCGCGCCGCGATACCCGGCCTGCCGCGCATGCCCAGCCCCACCACCGCGATCATGGCCACATTCTTGTCGGCCTCGATGCGGTCGATCAGCTTGGCCTTGCGCTCCAGGAGAAACGTCTCCTCCAGTGCCGCCACGGCGTGCGTGGCCTCGTTGGCCGGCACGACGAAACAGATACTGGCCTCGCTCGAGGCCTGGCTGATCATCGACACCGAATGCCCCGCCAGCGACAGCGCGCTGAAGGCGCGGCCGGCGATGCCCGGCACACCGATCATGCCCGAGCCCTCGATGGAGACCAGGGCCTGCTTGTGGATGGCCGTGAGCGCCTTGACCGGATACGCGCCCGGCTTGACGTCGTCGGCGATGCGCGTGCCGGTGGAGTCCGGACGAAAGGTGTTCTTCACGAACAGCGGGATCTTGCGATCCACGAGCGGGATCATGGTGCGCGGGTGCAGCACCTTGGCCCCATAAAACGCCAGCTCCGCCGCCTCTCGGTAATGCAGCTCCGTCAGCAGCCGCGCCGCCGGCACGCTCTTCGGATCGGCCGTCATGAGGCCGTCCACTTCCTTGAAGAGCGTCACCGCGGTCGCCCCAATGCTGCGCGCCAGGATGGCCGCCGAAAAGTCCGTCCCGCCGCGGCCGAGCGTGACCAGCTCGCCCTCAGGCCCGCGCCCGAGGAAGCCGGGCATGACCACGACCTTCCCGCTTTCGACGAGCGGCAGCATCAGCTTCTTCGCCGCGCGCTCGCAGCGCGCGAAGCTCGGCCAGATGCTGCCAAGGCGACGCTCGGTGATGATCACGTCCGTGGCGTCGACGTACTCCGCCTCGACGCCGCGCTCGCACAGATACTCGGTGAACAGCCGCGCCAGGACACGCTCGCCCCGCGACACCAGCGCATCCTGGGCTCGCGGCGTGAGCTCGCGCAGCACGGAGATGCTCTCGCACATGGAGCGCATTTCGTGCGAGGCGTCGGAGACGAGTTTGCGCATGGGCGCTTTGTCGTGAATCAGCGCGCTGATGATCTCGTCGTGCCGCGCCTCGAACTGTGCCGCCTTCGTCTCCCATCCCGCCCGATCGCCACGCAACGCGAACTGCGCAGCGTCGAGGATCATGTCGGTCACACCGTTCATGGCCGAGACCACGGCCGCCACGCGCGGCGCGACCCGCGCCACGTGATCCGCAGCGATAGTGATCGCCTCCGCGCTGCCGACCGCAACGCCGCCGAATTTGTACACATCGAGTTTCATGGACCGCACGGTAGTTTATCGCGGCCGCAAAGCTTGTCATCCCTCGCTCGACGCTCGGGATGACAAGGCTTTGACGGACCGTCTACTTCTTCACGCCGCGGTACAAATACGCGATCCCGAACGTGAGCGGCACGTAGTCCACCATCGCGAACTCCGCGGATGCCTCCATCAGCGCCACGAACTCCGGGCCGCAGGGGAAGCGGCTGGCGGAGCGCTCCAGGTACTCGTACGCGTCCTGCTTTCCCGTCACCAGCCCACCGAGGCGGGGGAGCACGTGGCGGCGATAGAAATCGTAGAGAGCGCCGAACAGCCGCCCCGAAGGCTGCCCGAACTCCAGCACGATCACCCGCCCGCCGGGGCGCACCACGCGGGCCAGCTCCGCGATCCCTTTGGCCGGATCGCCCACATTGCGGATGCCGAACGAGATGCTGCTGATGTCGAACGACGCATCCGCGTACGGCAGCTGCGTCACGTCCGCCACCTCGAAGGTGATCGCCGGCGCTTTTGCGCGTGCGTGCACCAGCATCTCCGGGACAAAATCCGTCCCGATCACCTGTCCCGACGCCCCCACTGCCTCGCGGAAGGCGATGGCCAGATCGCCCGTGCCGGTCGCGCAATCGAGCACGCGATCGCCTTCCTTCGCGCCGGAGTGGGTCACCGCGCGTTTGCGCCAGAGGTGATGAACGCCGCCCGACATCACCGTGTTGGCGCGGTCATAGCGGGAGGAGATCGAGGCGAACATGGCCTGGATCTTCGTCGGGTCGGGGCCTTTGTAGTTGGTCATACAATGCGCGCGGAATGTCGCGCGACTTTGCCTTCGTGCAAACCTCTCCGGGCCGGGCCTTCATCGGCTGGGGACCGTTCGAACAGCTTCCCTTCCGGCGGCCGGAGCGGCCGGCATTCTACGTCAGCGACTTCTTCCTCGATGACCCGCATCCCTGGCGCCATCCCGCCACCTGGGAAGAGCTGTCGTTCGAGGAGCTGGCCGAGCGCTTCGACGAAACGCCTGTGCCGGAGATCGACTGGGAGCCGCTGCCGCCCGAGCCGTTCGCGGAGCTCTTCCGCTCCGCGCAGGAAGCAATGGCGCGCGGCGACTTCAACAAGATCGTCCCGGTGATCTTCGAGACCGGCCGCTTCGTGAACCACGGCAACTGGTGGCGGCACTTCTTCGAGCGGCTGGCTGTGCTCCCCACCGGTCTGCGCGCCTACGGCTATTCGTACCAGCACGCCGGTCTCGTCGGCGCGACGCCGGAGCTGCTGTTCGAAGCGGAGCGCCACGCCTATCGCACCATGGCCCTGGCCGGCACGCGTCCCGTCGCCCGTGCCGAGGAACTGCTTTCGGATCCGAAAGAACGTCGTGAGCATCGCCTGGTCGTCGACGACATCATCCGGCGGCTCTCGCCGTTCGGGAACGTCGAGGTCGGGCCGATCGGCCTCCTCCGTCTGCCCAGCATCGCCCACCTGATGACCCCCATCTTCTTCGCGGAGAACGGCGGGACCGAGAAGATGTCTTTCTCCGAAATGGTGCGCCGTCTCCACCCCACCGCGGCCCTCGGCGTGTCCCCACGTGCGGTAGCGGGGGAGCGCTGGCTGCGCGAGGCCGATCGCGGCATCAAGCGCCGCGCCTTCGGCGCACCGTTCGGTCTGGAGCGTCCCGACCGTTCCGCCATCGCCCTGGTGGCCATCCGCAACCTGACCTGGGGACGCGAGCACGTGCGTGTCGGCTCCGGCGCCGGCCTGCTGTCCGAGAGCCGGCTCGAGCGCGAGTTCGAGGAGCTGCGCCAGAAGCGCGAGCAGGTGAAGGCCCTCTTCGGCCTGACCTCCGCGGCCGAAGATTTCGTATGGGTAACGTCGGACTGGCGCGGCGTCTGATCGCGGAGCTCCGCGCCCACGGCGTGGAGGAACTCTGCGTCTGCGCCGGCTCACGCAACAGCCCGCTGCTCTACGTCCTCGGCCAGAGCGATCTGCGTCTCTACTCCTTCTTCGATGAACGCGCCGCCGCCTTTTTCGCCCTCGGCCGCATCAAGCTGACGGGCAGGCCGGTCGCCGTTGTAACGACATCCGGCACCGCCGTAGCCGAACTGCTGCCGGCCACGATCGAGGCGTACTACTCCGCGCTCCCGCTGATCCTCGTCACCGCCGATCGCCCCGCGCGTTTCCGCGGCACCGGCGCGCCGCAGTCGATCGAGCAGGTCGGCATCTTCGGCGTCTACGCGGAAACCGAGCTGGCAACCTGGACTCGCACGAAGCCGCTCCACCTCAACGTTGAATTCGACGAGCCCCTCATCGATGACGGTGAGGCGGTTCCTCGGAGTGCCTCGGAATTCCTCGGAGTTCCTCGGCGAGAGCGGCCGTCGCACACCCGAGGACCTCCGAGGAACTCCGAGGAACTCCGAGGAACCGGCGCCCGTCCTCTGGTGATTCTCGGCGCAATCCCCGCAAACCACCGCCCACGCGTCAAGCAGTTCGCGCAAGCCCTCAACGCGCCCGTCTACGCGGAGCCGCTCTCCGGCTTGCGCGAGGACCCGGATCTGCCGCTCATCACCAGCGGCGAGTGGATGCTGGCGCGCGGCAACTTCGACAGCGTCATCCGCATCGGCAACGTGCCCACCGTGCGCTACTGGCGCGACCTCGAGACCAGCGACGTGCCGATCGTCCACTTCAGCGACGTGCCGTTCCCCGGCCTCACCCGGGGTGAGGTCCATCCCCTCTCCGCGTTGCCATCCGACGTTCGACCGCTGCCGCGCAACGATGCCTTCTTCGAGGAAGACCGCATCCAGGCCGACCGCTTCTCCGCGCTGCTCCTCGTTGAGGGACAGTCTGAGCTGGCCATGCTCCGCGCGCTCTCCGAGGAGCTCCCCGAAGCCGCCCGCATCTACCTCGGCAACAGCCTGCCCATCCGCGAGTGGGACCTCGCCGCCACGCGCGAGCCTCGCGGCCATGAGTACGAAGCCAACCGCGGCGCCAACGGCATCGACGGCCAGCTTTCCACCTTCTTCGGCCAGTGCGATCCCGCGCGCGAGAACGTCTGCATCGTCGGCGACCTGACCGCGCTTTACGACCTCAACGCCCCCTGGATCGTCCCGCAGCTGGATCCAGGCCTGCGCTGGCGCATCGTCATCATCAACAACGGCGGGGGGCGCATCTTCTCGCGTGTCGGTTCACTACGGAACGTGGACCGGGCCATGCGCGAGCGCATCATCGAGAACGTGCACGACCTTCGCTTTACGCAATGGGCTGCCATGTGGAACATCGCCGATCGCGTCACCGAGCTCATGCCGGACGAGGAGGCCTCCCGCCGCGTCTGGGAAAGGTACGACGCGCTATGGGCGTGATCTGGTGCCTTCACGGTTTCCTCGGCCGCGGCACGGACTGGGACTTCCTCGGCATGCCCCACTGCGCACCGAGCCTCTTCTCCGGCGACTCCCTCGCCCGCGTCAGCGAGGCCGAGCCCGACGACGTGCTCCTCGGCTACTCGATGGGCGGCCGCCTGGCCCTGCGCATCCTCGGCGAGAAGCGTTTCCGCAAGGCCGTGATCGTCTCCGCCGGCATCAGCGCGTACGACGAGCCGCGCCGTGCTGCCGATGAAGCATGGGCACAGCGTTTCGAAAATGAGGAGTGGTCGTCCGTGATGGCCGCCTGGAACGCGCAGCCTGTCTTCGGTGGCCACGTCATGGATCGCCGCGAAGAACAGTTCGATCGCGCCGCTCTCGCGCGGGCCCTGCGCGACTGGTCCCCGGCCGTCCTGGCGCCGGTCGACCTCGCCAACATCGAGACGCCGATCCTCTGGATCGCCGGCGAGCGCGATGCAAAATATGTTGCCGAAGCCGAGCGCGCCGTCACCCTGCTTCCCAACGCCGAGCTCTGGATCTGCCCGAACGCCGGGCACCGCGTGCCGTGGGAGCAGCCCGACGCCTTCCTGCGACGATTGCGCGCATGGATCGAATGACGATAGTGTCGGCGCATGGCTGAGACCTGGCACAAACTGCACGACTTCGACGACATCAAATACGAGCGCACCGAGGACGGGATCGCCAAGATCACCATCAACCGTCCCGAGGTGAGAAACGCCTTTCGCCCGCACACCGTCAATGAGCTCAAGCAGGCCTTCGACATGGCCCGCGACGACGAAGAGATCGGGGTGGTCGTCCTCACCGGTGAGGGCAACGAAGCCTTCTGCTCCGGCGGCGACCAGAAGGTGCGCGGCAAGGGCGGCTACGTCGATCCGAAGGAAAAGATCCCCCGCCTCAACATCCTCGACGTGCAGAAGCAGATCCGCAGTCTGCCCAAGCCGGTCGTGGCCATGGTGGCCGGCTACGCCGTGGGCGGCGGCCACGTCCTCCACGTGCTGTGCGATCTCACCATCGCAGCCGACAACGCCACCTTCGGCCAGACCGGGCCCCGGGTCGGCTCGTTCGACGGCGGCTTCGGGGCGACGGTCCTCGCCCGCCAGATCGGCCAGAAGCGGGCCAAGGAGATCTGGTTCCTGTGCCGCCAGTACGGCGCCGAGCAGGCCCTCGACTGGGGCCTGGTCAACACCGTCGTCCCGCTCGAGGAGCTGGAGGCCGAGACGGTCCGCTGGTGCCGGGACATGATGCAGCTCTCGCCG
>JAXDJK010000213.1:0-7028 GCA_034665665.1 Acidobacteriota bacterium | reverse complement strand
CACCTTCGCCTTACCGCCAAGCTGTGCCACCAGATACGGCCACTGATATTGAACCCACTCCCGCTCATCCACCCGTGGTTCCATACATTTAGCCTAGCACTACTCTCTAAGTTAGCGCCTATGGGCGTCCCGCCTGTACGCGCTCGGGACGACGGTGCTGAAACAACAGTCTCGCGAGCGCGTCGTACGCACAGGCGGGACGCCTGTGGGCCCTGCGGACGGGACGTCCGCGCTCCGGACGGCGGCTACCGCACGCGGTCGCGGACGACGAGGGCCAGTTCGCGGAGCGGCTTCGCCGCGGCGCCTAGCGGCTCGATGGCGGTGAGGGAGGTCTCGACGAGCTCCTCGCTGAGTTTGCGGGCGCCGTCGACGCCGGCCAGTTTGACGAACGTCAGGCGCTGGACGTCCTTGCCGACGTCCTTGCCAAGGATCTCGGGGTTGGAGGTCACGTCGAGGACGTCGTCGGTGATCTGGAAGGCCAGGCCGAGGTTCTTGGCGAAGACTTCCACGCGCTGGAGCGGGGCCGGGTGGACGTTGGCCAGCATCGCGCCGACGGCGGCGGCGGCCACGAAGAGCGTGCCGGTCTTGCGGGAGTGGATGAACTCGAGCGTATTGAAGTCGAGGTGCGAGCCTTCGCTGTGCAGGTCCACCGCCTCGCCGGCGATCGTGCCGTCCCAGCCGACCGCGTCCACCACGCGCTGCAACACCTGCTGCATCGGCCAGCGGCGGGGGCTGCAATCGGCGTGGGCCTGCGCCACCAGGCCATACGAATGATTGAGCAGAGCCACCGCGGAGAGAATGGCCAGGTCTTCGCCGAATTCGCGGTGCAACGTGGGCTGCCCGCGGCGGAGGAGCGCGTCGTCCATGGACGGCAGGTCGTCCAGCACCAGCGACGAGGCGTGGATCATCTCGATGGCGGCCGCGGCCGGGAGCACTTTCTCCGCGCGGCAGCCGAAGGCCTCCCCCGTGGCGATCATCAGGATGGCGCGCACGCGCTTGCCTGGCGAGGTCAGCGACCGCTGGAGCGGCGCAGCCAGCGGGGCGGGTGCGCCGGTGCGGCTGGCGAGCTCGCTCAGGTAGTCGTCCACCAGTCGGCGGCGGGAGGTGAAGTAATCGGACACGGCGCGCGGCATTATGAAGGGTGCTGCTATCATCCGGATTCGGGAAACCTATGAAGAAGCTACACTTCGGCCGGACTCATCAGATGTGGGTCCTGATCGTCGTCTGCCTTGCCTTTTTTAGCCTGGTCATCCTGCTGATTCCGGGGATGAACGCCTCACTCTGGTGGAAGACCGTCCTGGCGGCGGCCGTGTCGTGCTCGCTGTCGATCTTCGTCTTCCAGAACTGGTTGACCCGGGTCCTCACCAAGCGCGAAGGCACGATCCAGATCCTCGACCGGGTCACCGCGGGCGATCTCTCGCTCTCGGCCCGCACCATCAGGGATGCGACGCAGTCCGCCCGGATGGCCGCGGCGATGCGGGCGCTGGTGTCGAACCTGGAGCGCACCATCCGCCGCTTCGGCCAGCTGGCCGGCGACGTGTCGCGCGTGAGCGGCCAGATCAGCGGACGCTCGCGCATCCTGGCCAAGAGCGCCACCGAGCAGCTCGGCTCCACCGAATCCGCCTCCGCCTCCGTGCTCCAGATCGACGCATCCATCAATAACGTCCGGCGGAGCATGGAAGACCTCTCCGCGAACGCGGAGGAGACCTCCACGTCGATCCTGGAGATGTCGGCCTCGATCGAAGAAGTGAGCCGCATCGCCGACACGCTCTCGGAGTTCGTGGAGCAGACCTCCTCCGCGATCGAGGAGATGATCGCCTCGATCAACGAGGTGGCCGCGAACACGGAGAGCTTCTCCTCGTTCGCCACGCAGACGGCGTCCTCGATGGTGCAGATGAACGCCACCACCGAGGAGATCCGCAAGTCCGCCAAGGATTCATCGGAGCTCTCACGCTACGTCAAGGACGCGGCCAATGAAGGACGGCAGGCGGTGGAAGGCACCGTCGACGGGATGCGCAAGATCCAGATCGCCGTCGAAGAAGCGAAGGTGGCGCTCGGCGAGCTCGCGGAGCGCTCGCAGGAGATCGGCGACATCGTGCGCGTGATCGACGACATCGCCGGGCAGACCAACCTCCTGGCGCTCAATGCCGCGATCATCGCTGCGCAGGCGGGCGAGCGGGGACGCGGTTTCGCGGTGGTGGCGGACGAGATCCGCGACCTGTCGGAGCGGACCTCGGTATCGACCGAGGAGATCCGCACGCTCATTCAGAACGTGCAGCGCGGGGTGGGACGAGCGTCGGATCAGATGACCACCGGTGCCGATCGCGTGAGCGAGGGCGTGGGGCTGACGTTGCGCGCGTCGCAGGTGCTGAACAAGATTCTCGAGCTGACCGATCGAGCCACGAACTCCATCCAGGAGATCGCGCGCGCCACGGAAGAGCAGGCCCGCGGCAGTGCCGTGGCCACGCAGGCCATCGAAGAAGTGACGAAGATGGTCCAGCAGACCGCGTCGGCCACGCAGCAGCAATCGCTGACCTCGCGGAAGATCGGCGAGCAGGCGTCGATGGTGCGCGATTACACCAAGCACCTCAAGCGGGCCATGAACGAGCAGGAGACCGGCTCGCGCGCCATCAGCCGGGCCATGGAAAACATCATGGGGCTCGTGCAGAACGTGCTCGAGTCGACGTCGGTGCTGGCCTCGGAGAGCTCGGCCATCGTCAAGTCGATGGACGTGGTCAAGCAGGGCTCGCGCGAGTCGAGCTTCGGCGTGAGCGACCTCAATCAGATGGCCAACTCGCTCAGCCACGAGTCGTCGTTGCTGAACGAGGAGCTGGGACGCTTCACGCTGCCCGCACCGAATACCGGCGGCGCGATCACCACGGCCACGGTGCTCTGGCAGAAGCTGACCTTCGATCCTGCCTTCACCTCCGCGAACGCGCTGGGCTTCATCTCCAAGGCCGTGCATTCGCGGCTCGTTTCCTACGGCGAAGGCGCGGAGCTGGTGCCGGAGATCGCCGAGCGCTGGGAAGTGCTGGAGCAGGGGCACCTGTACCGCTTCCACCTCCGCCGCAATGTTCGTTTCCACAACGGCCGCGCGCTCGAAGCGCGGGACGTCTACGAGAGTTACCTCCGCCTGATGCTGCCGGAGAACAAGTCCAGCGGCGGGTGGATCCTGCGCAATCTCCGCGGCGCCGAGGATGTGCTGAACGGCAAGAGCCGGCAGCTCGCGGGGCTGGTGGTGAAGGATCCGTACACCATCGAGTTCCACCTCGACGAGCCGGTGGCGTTCTTCCTCTCACTGCTGACGATGCACGAGTGCGCGGTCATCCCGGCCGAGGAAGCGCGCGACGCGGAGAGCTACCGCCTGCGCGGCATCGGCGCGGGACCGTTCCGCGTGGAAGAAGCGATCGAAGGCGACCGGGTGCGGCTGGTGAAGCATCGCGACCACTACGTCCCCAACGTGCCGCTCGTGGACGAGCTCACGTTTCGCCTCGACCTGCGCAGCTTCGGCGACGTCACGGAAGCGTTCCTGCGGGGAGAGCTGGACGTGGCCCACGGCATCCCGCTCAAGCGCGTCGAGGAGCTGCGCCACGATTCCCGCTTCGCGCCGTACATGGTCACGGCCATCCAGCTGCACACGTCGTACGTCGGCTACGATTCGTCGACGGCGCCGTTCGACCGGCGCGAAGTACGCCAGGCTCTCAATTTCGCGATCAACAAGGAGCGGATCAACGAGAAGGTCTACGCCGGCCTGGCCGTGCCCGCCAACTCGCTCCTTCCGCCGGGGCTGCTCGGCTACGATGCGAATCTGAAGGGCAACAGTTACGATCCGGAGCGGGCGAAAGTGCTGCTGCGCGAGGCGGGCCTCGGCTCCGGCTTCGAGATCGGCTACCGGACCTGGGACACGGACGAGTTCAACAACTCGGGACTGGTGCCGCTGCTGATCGAGGACCTCGCCGAGGTGGGCATCCGCGTGAAGCTCACCACGCATTCGGCCACCGAAGGCGCCACGGCGCGGCGGAAGCGCGGGCACGGCTTGATCTACTGCGCCAACTGGTACGCCGACTTCCCGGACTCCGACAACTTCTTCTACGTGCTGCTGCACTCGCAGGCGAACTCGATTCCGGGGATCTACTACCACTCGCCGGAAGTGGACGGGCAGATCATGGCCGCCCGCCGCTCGAACGATGGCGAGCAGCGCGCCACGATTTACCGGGCGCTCAACGAGATGGTCGTGCGCGAGGCGCCGATCCTGCCGCTCTTCCACGAACGGCTGTTCGTGCTGCACAAGCCGAACGTGCGCGGCGTGCGCACGTCGCTGGTGCCGCCGCCGGTGCGCTACAACCATGTGTGGGTGGAGGAGTCGTAAGGCCGCATCCGATGCCTTCGAAGTTCCGGCTGCACCTGGCGCTCTTCTCCGTCTCGTTCTTCTTCTCGCTGAACTACCTCATCTCGAAGCTGGGGATGCGGGAGTTCGCGCCGCTGAGCTTCGCCTGGCTCCGCGTGGCGGGGTCGGCGATCATCCTGCACTTTCTGGCGCGCGCCGAAGGTGCGGAGCTGTTGCCGGAGGACCGCCGGCCGATGCTGCTCTTCGCGGTGCTGGCGGTGGCGATCAACCAGTCGATGTTCCTGGGCGGGCTGTCGCTGACGACGGTGCCGGTGGCGGCCATCCTGATCACGACCATCCCGATCTTCGCGCTGGGCGTGGCCATCGCGTTCGGCCGCGAGCACATGACGGCCACGAAAGCGGGCGGCATCGCCCTCGGCTGCGCGGGCGCGCTGCTGGTGGTCGGCGGCGAGAGCATGGGCACGTCGTGGCGCTCGTTCGCCGGCGCGGCCATGATCGTCATCAACTGCCTGTCGTACGCGACCTATCTCGTGGTCTCGAAGCCGATCATGGCCCGCCTCTCCGCACGCACGGTCGTGGCGCGGATGTTCCGCTACGGCGCGATCCTGCTCCTGCCGATCTCCGCGTGGTCGCTGGCGCACGAGCAGTGGTCTGCCATCCACCCGCGTGCCTGGCTGGCTCTCGCGCTGGTGATCGCCGGCCCCACCGTCGCCGCGTACCTGATCAACGCCTGGTCGCTGCGTTACGCGGAGAGCTCCGTCGTGGCGGCGTACACCTACCTCCAGCCCGTCCTCGCCACCACCCTCGGCGCCATCTTCCTCCACGAGCACATCCGCCCCACCCTGCTCGCGGCCGGCGCAATGATCTTTGCGGGCGTCTGGCTGGCGGGGCGGGGGACGGCGGCGGCGAGCACGTAGTTTCAGCAACGGCTGCGAGGTGGCTATACAAGAGCGGCGGGAAAGCGCCGCACTCCAAACGCTTCGCGTAGTCCGGCACGCTTGTTCGAGAGAACGGCGGCGTCAGTCGTTTCGCCCGGGAGTACGATGCGGATGTAAACGAACGATGCCCCTCCCCCGTCCAAGAGCCGTGAGAAGCAACGTGGCGGTGTTTCGCATGAGCGACAGCAGCGACGCCCCCGGGGACCGGGAGCTGGTCGACCGGACACTCGCCGGCGACGAGGGCGCGTTCGCCGCGATCGTGCACCGCCACCAGCGCAAGATCTACCGCGTGGCCTTCTCTATCATCCGCGACGCCACGGACGCCGACACCATCACCCAGGACACCTTCATCCAGGCCTTCACCCATCTGGCGCGCTTCGAAGGGCGCGCGGAGCTGGAGACCTGGCTGACCCGCATCGCCATCAACCGCTCCCGCGACACGCTGCGCCGGCGGCGCCTCAGGCAGCTCTTTTCCCTTTCGCGCCATGATGACGACGAAGGCGAGGAGCGCATGCTGGAGCCGGTGGACGATCGTCCCGATCCGGAACGCCAGTTCGCCTCCGTGCAGCTGCGCCGGGCCATCGTCCGCGCGGAGACGCAGCTCTCCGCGCAGCAGAAAACCGTTTTCCGCCTCCGCCATTACGAAGACTTCTCGCTCGAGGCGATCGCCGATCACCTCGGGCTGCGACCCGGTACCGTCCGCGTCCATCTCTTCCGCGCGATCCACAAGATCCGCAAGGAGCTGGCCGGCTGGCGCCGAGACCCCTCACAGGAACCAGACGATGAACAAGCCGCACTACTCTGAAGCCGATCTGCTGGAGACGTACTACACCCAGCCCGGTGCCTCGATGCCGGTGATGATGCATCTCGCCGATTGCACCGACTGCGCCGCACGCTATGACCGCCTGGACGCCAAGCTGCGCGGCATCGCGCAATGCCATACCGATGCGCCGGAGACGTTCTGGGCGCGCCAGCGGCTGTCGATCATGAAAAAGGTGGGCACCCGGCAGACGCAGCGTCCGTCGCGCCTCCTCGGCGCTGCCGCCGCGGCCGTGCTGGCGCTCGTGCTCACGGGCGTGATGACCTTCCGCAAAGACGTACCCGCACCGGCGCCGGCCCAGACGGCCACGGCCGCCACTGTCGCCGCACCGGCCACGCCGGAGATCTCCTCCTCGGACGACCCGTGGCAGTCGGACGAGCTGAAGGATTTCGAGTCGATGGTGGCGTGGGAGTCGTGGGTGGACAGCCACGACGGGAAGAAGAGCGGAGACCAGTCGTGAGGACGAACCGCTGGCTGCTCGCAGCTGCACTCATCGTCACCGCCGGCATCGCCGCGGCGCAGCCGCTCCCGCCAGGCAAGTGGTGGCAGCGCCCCGAGGTCATCCAGAAGCTCGGCCTGACCGCGGAGCAGCAGCAGAAGCTGGATGACGTGTTCCGCGCCGCGGCCGATGAACTGATCGACGCGCGGGCCGACGTCGAGAAGGCGCAGGTCGCGCTGCGGGGCGAGCTGGAACGGCCCCAGCTCCGCCGCAACGACATCCGCGCCATCGCCACCCGCCTCTCCGACGCCCGCGCCAAGCTGTTCGAGCGCGAACTGATGATGCTGGTGGACATGCGCGGCGTGCTCAATGACTCCCAGTGGCAACGCATGCGCAAGCAGCTGGACCGGATGGAAGAGCGCAGGCCCGGGCAGCAGGGCGGGCGGAGACCGCCGGGGTAAAGCCTTGTCATCCCGAGCGTGG
>JAXDJK010000212.1:0-4843 GCA_034665665.1 Acidobacteriota bacterium | reverse complement strand
CCGCACTCCAAACGCTTCGCGTAGTCCGGCACGCTCTAAGCGCTCGCACCCACAACCACCACCGCTGAGACTTCCGCGCCATCGACGTGCGCCTTGCCCGTCGCGGCGCCGCGTCCCGTGGCGAAGGTGCGTGATTCGCGGTGCGGGACGAACGCGATGGTGCGGCCATCCACATCGAGAGTGACCTCGCGTCCCGCCACGTCGATCACGCACCCGCGGCCGACGCCGTAGACGCCGCCGAACGGGATCCACCATTCGATCCAGACCGGTTGCGCGCGAAGATCATCGAGCGTTGCGCTGCCGCGGCGCGGGAAGAAGAGGGCACGGCGGCGCTCCGGCTCGGAGCGGATGGCGCGCCAGGCGGGGATGCCGACGAAGAAGGCGGTGGCGGAGAGCCAGGCCGCCAGGGTGAAGAAGATCGCCTGCATGCGGCGGAGAGAGTATCGCTACAGCCGCCCTTCCGGCACTTCGATGTCGAACGTCTCGCCGTGCGCGAGATAGTGCACGCGATCCTCGAGGCCGGCCTCACGTACCGCCACGCGGAAATCGTCGAGCGGCGACTTGAACACGCCGTAGTCGTTATAGTGGATGGGGATGGCCTTGCGCGGATTGACGATGCGGATGGCCTCCACGCCCTGCTTCGCGTCCATGGTCAGCAGCACACCGGCGATGCGCGTGCCGCCGAGGTGCAGCAGGGCGATATCGATCTCCGGGAAGCGCTTCGGGATCTCGCGCAGATGCTCGTGGATCAGCGTATCGCCGGTGATGTACAGCCGCAGCGTGGTGGTGCGCGGGCCGGAGAACTCCAGCATGCTCCCCATCACCGGCGGGATCATCAGCCGCAGCAGGCCGGGCGCGTGCTTGCCCGGCATGGAGGTGACGCGCATGGTGGCCGCGCCCTTACGGATCTCCAGCGGCTGCCAGGTATCGAGCGCGATCGGCTGCTCGAAGCCGAGCGCCTTCAGCGACGCCGCCGCATGCTTGGTCGTCACGATCGGCACCCCTTTCGGGAACCGTTCTTTGACCACGTGATCGAAGTGATCGCCGTGCATGTGCGAGAGCAGCACGAAATCGAGCGGGGGCAGGGCCTCCATGGTCATGGCCGGCTCGGTCAGGCGCTCCGACCGCAGGCCGTAGCCGAGGTGCACGTGATCGCCCTTGTGCAGAAAATTGGGGTCCGTCAGGATCGTGAAACCGGCATAGCGGATCAGCACGGTGGCCGTGCCGATGAAGTAAATACTGCCGCGCCGGTAATCAGGTGCCGTGCTGACGAAATCAGCCGTGCTGACGGAGCCATCCAGAACGAGTGGATTCACGTGAAGCCTCCGGCGTGGCGCGGTGCTCGGAACGTGCCACCGTTTGCATGAGAAGCAACGTCCTACAACAGCGAGCAGGCCTCCTCGAACGAGAGGCGAGGCAGGCGCGGCGGCAGGTTGGTGGGATCGCCGTAGCCGAGGTTGCAGAGGAAGTTCGACTTCACATGACCGATCGGGAAGAACTCCTGATCGCACCCGTCGCACTCCTGGCCGGCGCCGAAGAACTCCTCGTCCACCTTGGCGTTGTCGAAGCCGGAGAGCGGCCCGCAGTCCAGGCCGAGCGAGCGCGCCGCCAGCATGAGGTAGGCGCCCTGCAGGCTGGAGTTGCGGCGGGCCGTGCTCTCGATCAGATCGGGTGCGCCGGCGAAGAGATCCTTCATCTTCGGATTGTGGGGAAAGAGCTTCGGCATCTTCTCGTAGAAGCGGAGGTCGTACGCGATGATGGCGGTCACCGGCGCGCTCTTGACCTTCTGCACGTTGCCGGCGGCGAGCGCGGGCAGCAGGCGCTGCTTGGCCCGCTCACTCTTCACGAACACGATGCGCGCGGGATTCGTGTTCGCGCTGGTCGGTGCCCAGCGCATCAGCTCGTAAAGCTGGCGGAGGAGACCGTCCTCGACCGGCTTGTTCTGCCAGGCATAGTACGTGCGGGCATCGCGAAAGAGTGTGTCGAGCGCGGAGTCATCGAGCGGCTGGGCCATGACGTTTCACCTCGTGCAAACGTTGTGCTTGCCGCTTACGCTCGAGGCCGCCCGCTTTTTCGTCAACGACGGGAAACTTGTTTCCGTGAACGCAATCGTACAGACAGGATCTTGCGTATACTGTAAGTGAGAAAGCGCGGCGAGCGCGGGCTGGCACCTTTGCAATGCGCGTCGACCTCGGAACGGTGGAGTACATGATCCCTATGATTGGAGAGAGAATCCGGCAGTTTCGTTTGTCGCAGGAACGGCCGCTGTCGGATGTGGCGGGTAAGGCGAAGATCAGCGTGGCCACCCTGTCCCGCATCGAAAACAACAAGCAGGCCGTCGACCTCGGACTGTTTCTGGTCCTGGCCAAGATCCTCAAAGTGACGGCCCACGAGCTGCTCGGCGATCCGGATGGCGAGCACGACGACAAGGTCGATCCACTGGCCCGCCGTATCGCGGCGCTCGAGACCAAAGATCGCGCCGAGCTGTGGCGCGAGCTCGCGGTCGAACGGCGCGTGCAGCGCTCGAAGAAGCGCACCACGCAGATCCAGCACGTGGGCCTGCAGGTCGACGAGCTGCTCGCGCAGATCGATTTCCTGCGGGAAGAGCTCGAAGCGGTCCGCACCCGCATCCGCCGCAAGAAGTAACGCGTCGTGAAGCGCCGCAGGGGAAGGTTGACGCTCGATTCGTCGTTATTCATGGTGTGACGAATCGACGTCTCCCTCTCTCCCAACGACCTGATTCTCTTCGCGTGGTGACCCTCGGCGATTCGCTGGCCTACGGTGCCGGCGACGAGACGCATTCCGGCATCGCCGGCCGTCTCAAGGACGAGCTTCACGCCCGCGGTGTCTCCGCGGATACGGTGAACCTCGGCGTGAACGGCGCGCAGACCGCCGATCTGATCGCCCGCCTCGGCCAGGATCGCGTCCGCCGCAATGTCGCCTCCGCGGATGCGATCGTGCTCTCCATCGGTGCGAACGATCTCTTCCGCACGCCCGGCGCGCGCGAGGAGACGCTCCGCAATCCGCTGACCGTGGCCGGACGGATTCTCGACCGCATCGCCAAAATCGTCACCGAACTGCACGCGCTCAATCCCGCCGTGCGCGTGCTCCTGCTCGGCGGCTACAACCCCGTCCCCAGCCATCCGTACTCGGCCATGATCGGCCCGCTGCTCGGACTGTGGGACGGGATGCTGGCCGGCCGGTTCGAGGACGACCCGCGGGTAGCCGTGGTGACGATGGCCGATGTGGTCGTGCCGCAGCGGCTCAGCCGCTACGACTCCTTCCATCCCGGCGGCTCCGCGTATGCCGAGGCCGCGAAGCGGATCGCCGCGCTGCTGCTGGAAGAGCGTTACGCCGCGTAGCGGTTCGCCGCGTAGCTAGCCGGCCCGCTCGATGTTGCCGAGGATCGGCTTCGGCGCGTTCTGGAGCGTGGCCGGCAGTTTGGCCGGACTGGCACAGCAGACCTTCTCCAGCGCCAGGCGGTCGCGCTGCATCTGCCGGTCGTTCGTGATCGCGGCCAGCGTGGCATCGACCACCGACGACGCGGCCGGATCGTCCGGATGGGCCAGCGAGTAGTGGATCCACTTGCCGTCGCGGCGCGCGTTGACCAGCCCGACGCGGCGGAGGTAGGCGAGGTGGCGCGAGATCTTCGGCTGACTCTCGCCGAGGATCTCGACGAAGTAACAGACGCACACCTCGCCGGCATTGAGCAGGTTCAGCAGCCGCAGGCGCGTGCCGTCGGCCAGTGCGGCGAAGAGCGGAGGCAGGCTTTGCACGGGAGAAGTATACGGAATACCCACACCGCGCCTCCGCTTGAAGCCGTCGCATGCGAGGCAGCCACGGATGGGCCGAGGTAACGCGCGAACGGAAGCGCGAGATCATCGATGCGATCGTGGCCAACAAGGCCACGCGCGGCCCCGTGCACGCGGAGCTCGACCTCACCGACCGCTGCAACGTGGCCTGCTACTTCTGCAACCAGCAGGACCTGCGCACGAAGGAATCGATCCCGCTGCCGAAGCTGCAGTCGCTCGTCGACGAGCTGGCCGAGGGCGGCCTCAAGTCCGTCCGGCTCTCGGGCGGCGGCGATCCCCTCTTCCATCGCGACGTGATCGGCCTGCTCGATCACCTGGCCGCGCGCAACATCGTGGTCGATAACCTGACCACCAATGCCGTGGCGCTCACCGAGGAAGTGGCGCGGCGGCTGGTGGACCAGAAGGCGCGCGAGGTGATCATCTCCCTCAACGCCGTCGATCGCGACGACTACCAGCGCATGCTGCAGGTCAAGCCGGCCCTGTTCGACAAGGTCGTGGAGAACGTCATCCGGCTGATGGCCATCCGCGGGGAGCGCTCGCATCCCGGCGTGGTGGTGCAGTTCCTGGTGGACCGGAAGAATCTGGAGCGGGCGCCGGAGATGTACGACCTCGGCCGCCGCCTCGGCACGGACCGCATCGCCATCAACGCCGTCCTGGAGATCCCGCGCGACCGCATCGCCGAGGAGCTGCTGCTCGATGAGAGCGACGCGGCCCGCGCCGAGCCGGTGCTCCGCGAGCTGCTGCTGCGCGATCGCGATGCCGGGCTGCTGCAGGTCGATTTCGCAATCCCGGGCTGGAACGAGCGGCTCGACGCGCTGCGTCGCGAACTGTCGGTCCCGCAGGAGAACGGACTGCCCACCGCGCCGTCATTCCGCGACGACAACGGCGGCTGCTTCTTCGCCTGGTACACGGCCGCCATCACCGGCAACGGTGACATCCGCCCCTGCTGCCTGCTCCTCAATCCCGACGTGAAGGCGCTCGGGAACATCCACGACACCGAGACTTTCGCCGAGCAGTGGAATGGCCCCGCC
>JAXDJK010000211.1:0-6368 GCA_034665665.1 Acidobacteriota bacterium | reverse complement strand
CGCCCGTCGCCATCGCTAGACTGCTCAATAGCAACTGAGACTCAGTCTCAACTGGCGACCGCGAACATGAAACACCAGCATCCACCCATCGAGCGCGAGCTCGCACGATTCCAGGAGTTCCTGCAGGTGCAGGGGCTGAAGCTCACCTCCGAGCGCTCGTCGCTGGTGCGGGAGATCTTTGCGACGCACTACCACTTCGAGGCCGACGAGCTGCTCGGCAAGATGCGGGAGAAGGACGTCAAGATCTCGCGGGCCACGGTGTACCGGACACTGGAGCTGCTGGTGAAATCGAACATGGTCCGGCGCGTTCACCTCGGCGAGGACCACTACCACTACGAGCACGTGAGCGGGAACTCGCATCACGATCACCTGATCTGCACGACCTGCGGGAACGTCATCGAGTTTCACGATGAGGTGCTCGAGCAGCGGCAGCGGGAGATCTGCGAGCGGAAGAAGTTCACCCCCACCTTTCACAACCTGCAGATCCTGGGCGTGTGCGACGCCTGCCGCCGGCTGGGCGCGCAGCCGGATGCACCCGACCGGGTGAAGATGATTCACGCAAACAACCTACTGAGGAAATGAGCCCAGACCCATGCTCCAGGCATTGATCATCGTCTTTCGCGAAGGTTTCGAGTCGTTCCTGACCGTGGCCATCATCTTTGCGTACCTCCGCAAGACGGGGCGCGACTGGCTGCGGCCGGCGGTCTGGTGGGGCATCGTGTTCTCGGTGCTGGCCAGCTTCGGGCTCGGCTATCTGCTGCAGACCATCAATCAGCCGCTCTGGGAAGGCGTCCTCGCGCTCATCGCGGCGGTGCTGGTGGCCTCCTTCGTCATTCACATCTGGCGCGTCGCTCCGCAGATGAAGCGGCAGATGGAGACGAAGCTGGAGGCGCACGCATCGAAGGGCACTTCCGGCCTGGCCTGGCTGGGCGTGTTCGTCTTCACGCTGCTGATGATCACGCGCGAGGGGATGGAGACGGCGCTGATGCTGATCCAGGTGCGCCAGGGCCAGTTCTGGCTCGGCTGCCTGCTCGGGCTGGCGGCGGCGGGCCTGATGTCGTGGCTCTGGGCCCACTACGGGCACCGCATCAACGTGAAGCGCTTCTTTCAGGTGACCGGTCTCTTCCTGCTGATGTTCACCATTCAGGTGCTCTTCTTCGCCATCCACGAGTTCTCGGAGGCGGAGCTGCTGCCGAACAGTGACGCCATTCACATGGCCACCGAGCCGTATTCGGCGGACGGCCGCTACAGCCTCTGGATTCTCGGCGGGATGCTGGCGATCTGCGCGGCGTGGCTGATCGGGATCACTCTGTATGACCGGATGAAGTCGGAGCGGATGATCGAAGCCTGATGAGAATGGCGGCGACGATATTCGTCGCGCTCGCCTTCGTCCCCACCATCGCCGGAGCTGCACAACACAGGGCGCGGTACCTGATGGGGACGGTGTGCGAAGTCGCGGTCGGGGTTCCGACGAGTTCCTCGGAGTTCCTCGGGGTTCCTCGGAGTTCCTCGGAGGGAACGGGTTTGCCGAGGAACCCGAGGAACCCGAGGAACTCCGAGGAACTCGCTGAGATCGACCTCGCCTTCGCCGAGGCGGAACGGATCGAGGGATTCCTCTCGACATGGAAGCCGGAGAGCGAGCTCTCGCGGTTGAACGCGGGGGAGATCGACGCCACGTCGCCGGAGCTGGCGGCGCTGCTGGCGGAGACGCTGGAGTGGTCGCGGCGTACGGACGGCGCGTTCCATCCGCTGGTGCGGCCGCTGATCGATGCGTGGAAGACGCGCGAGGATGGCGCGGTGCCGGCGCGGGCGGCGATCGACGCGGCTCTGGCCAAGATGCACGCGGGCGCCGCGGGTGCGCAGTTCGAGGAAGGGGCGTTCGGCAAGGGCTACGCGCTGGATCGGATGCTGGCGAAGCTCACCAGTGCCGAGGCCATGATCGACTTCGGCGGGCAGCTCATCGTGCGTGGCTCGCGGCGGGTGGGCATCGCCGATCCCGAGGACCGCCAGCGGCCGGTGGTCGAGCTCACGCTCAGCGATGCTTCGCTCTCCACGAGCTCCGGTTCGGAGAAGACCTTCACGGTCGACGGAAAGCGCTTCTCGCACATCCTCGATCCGCGCACGGGCCAGGCCTTGCCGCCGCGCGGATCGGTCTCGGTGATCGCCGAGCGGGCGCTGACGGCGGACATCCTCTCCACTGCTTTGTATGTCATGGGCGAAGACGACGGTCTTCGCTGGGCGAACGCGAATGGCGTCGCCGCGTTGTTTCTCACCACCACACACCAACTCCGGCTGAGCAACGCCGCCCGCGAACGCGTGCGCGGGCTGGCGATCCTGGACCGGAATTACAGATTGAAGGATTGAACATGTTGAAGTGCATTGCCGCGACGCTGGTCGCACTCCTCACCACCACGGCGCTCCTCGCGCAGGACGCCCCTACCGATCTCGAACGCCGCGTGCGCGAGCTGGAGCTGCGCATCCAGCAGATGCAGGCGGAGAAGGCCTCGGCCGAGCTGACAGAAATGGCCCGCCAGATCCAGATCCTCACCCAGGAGATCGAGGCGCTGAAGACGCATCAGACCGCGCCGACCGCGCAGGCGGACCAGGAGCAGAACGGCCTCGGCGCCGCGGCGTCGAAGGTCTATCGCGCGGAGCCGGGCGTCACGTTCGGCGGCTACGGCGAGTTTCTCTACCAGAACTTCGAGCCCGCCGCGCGCGTGGACAACGCCGACGCGCTGCGCGCCATCCTCTATACCGGCTACAAGTTCAACGACCGGGTCATCTTCAATTCCGAGGTCGAGTACGAGCACGCCAACACCGAGCGCAATGGCGAAGTGGAGGTGGAGTTCGCGTATCTCGATTACATGCTGCGCCCCGCGTTTGGTGTCCGCGCCGGTCTGCTGCTCATGCCGATCGGTTTGACGAACGAGCAGCACGAGCCGACGGCGTTCCTCGGCGCGCGGCGCACGCAGGTGGAGTCGCGGATCATCCCCTCGACGTGGAGCGAGATCGGTGCGGGCGTGTTCGGCGACGTCGGGCCGGTCACATACCGCGCGTACCTGACCACCTCGCTCAACAGCGACGCCTTCACTGCCACCGGCATCCGCGGCGGGCGGCAGATGGGCTCGCAGGCCAAGGCGAACGACTTCGCGGTGGTCGGACGCGTCGACTGGAAACCGGTGGAAGGGACGATGCTCGGCGGGTCGATCTACAGCGGCAACTCAGGACACGAGCGCAACTACGGCGCCAAGGTGCAGCTCGCGGAAGTGCACGCGGATGCGCACTACCGCGGCTTTGTGGCGCGGGCGATGTACACGACCGGCACGATCGATGACGCCGCGGCGATCAACGCGAACAACAAGCTGACGGGCAACGGCTCGGTGGGCGAAGAGTTCGGCGGCTGGTACGTCGAGGGCGGCTACGAGATCAGCGCGGCCCTCGGGCTGACGGAGGCTTCGGTCACGCCATACGCGCGCTACGAGAACTTCGACACGCAGCGCAGCGTGCCGAACGGCTTCCTGCGCAATCCGGCCAACGAGCAGAACATCCTCACGATCGGTGTGGCCTTCAAGCCGATCCCGCAGACAGTGATCAAGGTCGACTGGCAGGAAGTGGAGAACGAGGCCGGCACCGGAGTCAATCAATGGAACGTCGGTCTCGGCTACATCTTCTAGCGCTGGCGCTGCTGGTGGCCTTCGCGGCGCAGGGGCGCGTCTTTCTGACGCAGCCGCAGGCGCTGGCGGGCGCGTTCCCGGCGGGGACGAAGGTCACCCGGCAGTCGGTCTTCCTCACGGCGGAGCAGTTGGCCGCCGCGAGGAAGACCAGCGGCGTCGATTTTTCGGATCAGCTGATCGTGCGGTATGTAGCCACGTCGGCTGCCGGCGCGGTGGTTGGTTACGCGTACTTTGATGCGCACCGGGTACGCACGCTGCCGGAGACGGTGATGGTGGTGCTGACGGCGGATGGGAAGGTGGCGAAGATCGAGATTCTCAATTTCGACGAGCCGCCGGATTACTTTCCGAAGCCGCGCTGGCTGGAGCAGTTCCGCGGGCGGAAGCTGGATGACGAGCTGTCGCTGAAGCGCGCGGTGCGGCCGATCTCGGGGGCCAGTCTGACGGGGCGGGCGATCCTGAATGCGTCGCGGAAGGTGCTGGCGCTGCATCAGGTGATCGGCGCGAAATGAAGAGTACGCAGCTGGTCTGGCTTCATCTGTCGCTGGCGCTGACGACCCTCACGGGCGCCGTGTTCGCGTGGATGAAGTACCTGATGACCAGCGACGACGAATTCGCGGTGATCAACCACCCGATGCAGCCGCACATGCTGGCGGCGCACGTGGTGGTCGCCCCGGTGCTGCTGTTCATTCTCGGATGGACGTTCTCGAATCACATGCTGCCGAAGTATCGCTCCGGGAATCCGAAGCACCGGCGCAGTGGACTCTCGGCGATGTTCCTCATCGCGCCGATGACGCTCTCCGCCTATCTGTTGCAGATCGCCACGAACGAGGGTGTGCGGCAGGCCATGACCTGGGCACACTGGGGGACCTCGGCGGTGTTTGTCGGGGTGTACGTGGTGCACGTGATTCTGGGCGTGCGGCGGGGGTAGGTCACCCTTCGTGCCTGTGGCTGTACAAAAGCTGTGGCTCGGGCCACAGCAGTCCAAACGCTTCGCGTAAACGTTGCGACCTCTTCGACGTGAAGGGTGAAAGTTTTACGCGAAGCGTTTGGACTGCGGCGGCCCGAGCCGCCGCTTTTGTACAGCCACTTGCGCTACTGGGCCAACTCGGGAAGGCGCTCGATGAGCGCCTGCAGTCGCGCGAGGCTGCGCTCTTTGCCGAGGGCTACGGCGACGTCGAAGATGGGGGGGGAGGCGGCGCGGCCGGTGAGGGCGAGGCGGAGGGGGTGGATCAATTTGCCGGCGCCGAGACCGCGCGATTCGGCGAGCGTGCGCAGCGCTTGTTCGGTGGTGGCGACGTCGAAGGGATCGGTCGCGGCGAGGGCGGCGTGCAGCTCGGTGAGGCGCTGGGGGAGGTCGTCGCCTTTGAGGTGCTTTTTCACGGCCTCGGGGTCGTAAGTGATCTCGTCGCTGAGGAAGGGCTCCATCTGCGTGGCCACTTCGCGCAGGGTGCGGCCGCGCGATTTCGTGAGCTCGATGACGGTGCGGATGGCCTCGAGCGGCGGCGCGGGCTGCGGCAGGAAGGCGGCGAGGTGGGGGTAGATCTCCTCGGCGCTCATGCGCATTAAATACTGGCCGTTCATCCAGAGCAGCTTCTCGGCGTCGAAGACGGCGGGGGCCTTGTTCACTTCGCCGAGGTCGAAGAGCGGCGTGGCTTCGTCGGCGGTGATCAGCTCGCGATCGCCGCCTGGGTTCCAGCCGAGGAGCGTCAGGAAATTGAAGAGCGCCTGCGGGACCACACCCATCTCGCGGTACTCCTCGGCCGAGGTGGCGCCGGTGCGTTTGGAGAGCCGCTTGCGGTCGCTGCCGAGGATCAGCGGCAGGTGCGCGAACACCGGCACGGCTGCTTCGAAGGCGCGAAAGAGCAGGATGTGCTTGGGCGTGTTCGAGAGGTGATCGTCGCCACGGGCCACGTGGGTGACTTCCATGTCGATGTCGTCGACGACGACCGAGAGGTGATACGTCGGATTGCCGTCGGAGCGGAGCAGGACGAAGTCGTCGATCAGGTCGCCCTCAAATTGGACGTCGCCGCGGATCAGGTCGTGGAACTCGATCGGCCCCGGTTTGACTTTCATGCGGATCACGAACGGCGCGCCGGAGATCACGGCGGCGCCGGCCTCGGCGACAGCGCGGCAACGGCCGGAGTAGCGGTAGGCGATGTCGGCCTGCTCGGCGGCGGAGCGCTCGGCTTCGAGCTCTTCGACGGTGCAGTAGCAGCGGTAGGCGCGGCCCTGCGTGACGAGCGATTCCGCCCGCTCTCGATAGCGGTCGAGCCGGTCGCTCTGGTAGAGCGGACCTTCGTCCCAGGTCACGCCCAGCCACTGCAGTGACGAGACGATCTGCTCGGCGTGATGCTGTTTGGAGCGCTCCACGTCGGTGTCCTCGATGCGCAGGAGCATCGTGCCGCCGTAGTGGCGCGCGTGGAGGAGATTGAAGATCGCGGTGCGCGCGCCGCCGACGTGGAGGAAGCCGGTGGGTGATGGGGCGAAGCGGAGTTTCATCGGCCGCGGAGTCTAGCACCGTACAATCGGGGCCTCGATGCGTGGTTTCTCGCTCACGGAAGTGCTCGTCGCCCTGCTGATCCTGACGCTGGTGATCACGTCGTCCCTGGTGGTGTTCGTGGAGCGGAACCGCCGCATGCAGCAGGCCAGCGAGCTGGTGCTGGCGTATCAGGCGCTCTCGAACGAAGCGGAGAT